>CAVILU010000017.1:0-22507 GCA_963643535.1 bacterium
CCTACGACGAGGTCTACAACCGTGGCCTCAAGGTGATGGACCTTACCGCCACCGCCATGTGCAAGGAGAATAATATGCCCATCTTTGTCTTCAACATGGACATTGTCGGCAATCTCGCCAAGGTTCTCGCTGGTGATATGTCCGTAGGTACTCTCGTACACAACTAACTCTTTTGCAGAGGATGCCAATCCCCACATAAAGATACCCCACAGCCCGCCTGCTCGCTGCGTTAACCTCAGTGAGCCGACGGGCTTTTATATTCTCCCCAACCCTACACATCAAAAACTAAACCACAAAAAAGCAACTAAGATGAAAAAGCAAATCTTTGCCGCATTGGCTCTCGCTGTGGCCTCCTTCGGTCACAACGCTGGTGCGCAAACAACGGACTACTCCGCCGCCTACGAGGGTGTGGCAGTCAAGATGGACAAGGTGGAGGCCCCGACCTTTGCCGACAACAAGATCTCCATTGCCGACCTCGGTGCTAAGGGCGACGGCGCTACTCTCTGCACCGACGCTTTCGCGCAGGCTATCAAGAAACTTGTCAAGCTCGGTGGCGGCACGGTAGTCGTCCCCCGTGGCGTATGGCTCACCGGCCCCATCGTCCTCAAGAGCGACATCTGCCTCCACCTCGAGGATGGCGCTATCATCGTCTTCTCGCCCGACAAGAGCCTCTACGTCACCGACCCTGGTAAGCATGCGGTATCCCTCCTCCGCGCCTCCAAGGCCAAGAATATCGCCATCACCGGCAAGGGCATCATCGATGGCAACGGCAAGTATTGGCGCGTCGTCAAGCGCGGCAAGGTGAGCGACACCGAGTGGAAGGCCTTCGAGAAGATGGGTGGCGAGGAAAGCGAGGACGGCAAACTCTGGTTCGCCTACAACCTCAAGAACGTCAAGAACGTCACCGACAATCACGACTCCGAGGAGAAGCTCCGCTACGATCTCATCAACTTCCGCAACTGCGAGAATATCCTCATCAAGGACGTCACTATCCAGAATTCGCCCCGCTTTCATTTGCATCCCTGCCAGAGCAGCAATATCATCATTGATGGCGTAACCGTCCGCTGCCCTTGGAATGCTCAGAATGGTGACGGCATCGACCTCTCCAGCTGTCAGCGTGTGCTCATCACCAACTCTACTGTCGATGTTGGCGACGATGGTCTCTGCATGAAGGCCGGTGCTGGTGAGAAGGGTCTCGCTGAGGGTCCTGTTGCCGATGTCCTTATTCAGGATTGCCGCGTATTCCATGCCCATGGCGGTTTTGTCGTCGGCTCTGAGTTCTCTGGTGGCATCGAGCGTCTGGCTGTCCGCCGTTGTATGTTCTCTGGCACCGATACGGGTCTCCGTTTCAAGAGTGCAGTAGGCCGTGGCGGCAAGATTAAGGACCTTCACATCTCGGATGTCACGATGAACAATATCAGTGGCGAGGCCGTTATCTTCAGCTGCACCTATGTCGATAAGAAATACGACACTGTCGATGATGGAGCCTCGGCTCTTATGGAGCTCAAGCCTTTCACCCCTGAGTTCTCCAATATCACCATCGAGAATGTCGTCTGCCGCGAGTGCGACACTGCGGTCAAGGCCGAGGGTGCTCTTTACTCAGACAAGAAGTCTGGCGAGACTCTCCGCTCAATCCATGGCATCACCATCCGCAATTCATCCTTCTTCTACACAGGCAAGGATAAGCAGCTCGACGCAAATTCTGAGGTTACCTTAGAAAACGTCAATTTCAATACTTACGGCGAGTAATCCCTGCTCCCTCTAACCTTATTTGCGGAGAGGCTACCCATATTTTGTTTTGGGTGGCCTCTCTGTTTTTCTCCCCTCCCTTTCCATAATTTTAGTAAATTCGCGCAATCCAACACTATATATAACCGATGAGCGCGACTGCCGCAACCCAATGCGGGACAAACTCCGCGCTGTCTAACACTTACTTAAACTCATGGAAAAGGTTGTTAGCGGTATCCGCCCGACGGGTAACCTCCACCTTGGCAATTACTTCGGAGCCGTCACGAGCTTCGTAAAGATGCAAGACCAGTTCGATTGCTTGTTTTTCATAGCCGACTGGCATTCCCTCACCACACACCCTAAGCCTCAGGACATTCAGCAGAGCGCAAACACCATCCTCTCTGAGTACCTCGCCTGCGGCATCGACCCTGAGAAGGCTCCCATCTACGTCCAGAGCGACGTTCCCGAGGTGCTCGAGCTCTATCTCTACCTCAACATGAACACCTACCTCGGCGAGCTCGAGCGCGTCACGACTTTCAAGGAGAAAGCACGCCAGCAGCCCGACAATGTCAACGCCGGCCTCCTCACATACCCGACCCTCATGGCCTCCGACATCCTCATCCACCGCGCCGTAAAGGTGCCCGTAGGCAAGGATCAGGAGCAGAATATGGAGATGGCCCGCAAGTGCGCCCGCCGTTTCAATAACATCTACGGTGTAGACTTCTTCCCCGAGCCTCAGTCTTTCCACTTCACTGAGAGCGCCATCAAGATCCCCGGTCTCGACGGCAGCGGCAAGATGGGCAAGAGCCAGGACAACTGCATCTACCTCAAGGACGACACCAAGACCATCCGCAAGAAGGTCATGAAGGCCGTAACCGACTGTGGCCCACAGACTCCCAACAGTCCCAAGCCCGAGGTTATCGAGAACCTCTTCACCATCATGCGAGTAGTCTCCAAGCCCGAGACCGTACAGTTCTTCGACGAGAAGTGGAACGACTGCTCCATCCGCTACGGCGACCTCAAGGGTCAGCTCGCTGAGGATATCGAGGCTTTCTGCGCCCCCATCCGTGAGAAGATCCAGGCCTACGCCGCCGACACCGACAACCTCCGCGCCATTGCCCGCCGCGGTGCCGAGAAGGCTCGCGAGAGTGCAAACGCCACCCTCCAGGAGGTTCGCCATATCATCGGCTTCCACAAGACCATGTAAAGCTCGGCCGGCCCGCAAAGCCGCCAAGCCCATATAAAACATTTCGCCCCGCTGATCGCTTGTCTGGCTTTCGGCGGGGCGAAACTGTTATTCGCAGATAAGGTTCGCATTGCTCTTGTCGGCTTCGGATGAAAATCCATAATGAGCGAAGCGAAATTCAATACCATAAAGATTTCACCACGGGACAGTGTAAATATGTGAAATCTGTGGACAGAAAACATTATCCGAGGCCCTAGGACAACCCGCAAACAGAAGCGTACTCAATATTCAGTGCGTAACAACCATACTTAAATCAAGGTCGCGGAATTTCCCTATCTTCGCGCAGCAACAAACCAGAATACTCTTGAAACAAACCAATATATTGCGTCGCATAGCGGCGCCTTGCCTCGCCCTCGCCGCCCTCGTCTGGGGCTGCGCAAACCCGGGTACGCCATCCGGCGGCCCGCGAGACCGCAAGCCCCCCGTGATGCTATCATCCACTCCCGCCCCTGGCGCCAACAACTTCGACGGCAAGGCCGTGACCATCGTATTCGATGAGAACGTCCAACTCAAGGATGCCGACAAGAAGTTCGTCATGAGCCCCCCGACGGCCAAGAAGCCGCGAGTCGAGGCGCACGGCAAGCAAGTCAAGGTGACATTTGACGAAGAGGAGAAACTCCTCCCCGCCACGACATACACCCTCGACTTCGCCGACTGCCTCTCCGATCTCAACGAAGGCAATATATATCAGAACTTTACCTTCTCGTTCTCGACAGGCGAGAGCACCGACTCGATGATGATCTCAGGCAACGTGTATGATGCCCAAACCATCCTTCCTGTAAGTGGCATCTACGTCCTCCTCCATGAGAATCTTACCGACACGGCTTTCACTCGCACCATGCCTATCCGCGTGGCCAAGACCGACGACCAAGGCCGTTTCGCCATAAAGAACGTCCCCGCCGGCCGCGAATACGATGTATACGCCCTCGACGACCAGAACCGCAATTTCCTCTTCGACCAGGCTGGCGAGAAATTGGCATGGCTCGGCCGACACGTGACTCCCTCTTGGGAAATTCGCCAAGTCGCCGATAGTGTCCAAACCGACTCGACGTACGTAGTCAATGACACTATCCATTACTACTATACCCCGATCCTCCGCGATACGCTGACCTACACCCCCGACTCCCTGAAACTCTTCGCTTTCGACGAGGACAATTACGATCAGTATATCAGCGTAGACGAGCGCAAGGACCGCAACAAGATTCGCATCATCCTCAACAAGCCAATGGCGCGCCGCCCAAAGATTTCATTTGTGGGTCACGAGGGCGAGGCGGGACTCTCCATCAACCAATATAGCCTGACGAACGATACCGTGACGGTTTGGATGACCGACACCGCTATTTGGAAGAGGGATTCAGTGGTCCTCTCCGTCAATTATCTCGTCAAGGATTCTCTCGGGCAACTCGTCGATCAGATAGATACCCTCAAGGAGTGGCACTTCGAGCGCAAAGCCAAGGATGCCGACAACAAGCGCCGCCGCAAGAAGAATAAGGAGGACGAGAAGCCTAAGATCGAGCTGCTTAAGCTGAAAGTGTCTGGCGCAGTCGCTCCCTACGGCGAACTCGGTATCTTCTCTTCCATCCCCTTCGGTTCCTTTGCGTGGGATTCCGTCCACCTTTCGATAAAGGAGGACACAATCTTCAAGCCTATACCATATACGGCTATTGATGATACTGTGGACGTCTGCCACAAGGCTCTGAAAATCAAGTGGCAACCCGGTGCGGAGTATAAAATAGAGATAGACTCCGCAAGTGTCTACAGCATATACGGCAAGTGGAATGACAGGATATCCCAATCCGTCAAGGTGAACGACCTCGATAAGTACGGCACTCTCTACATAGACGTCGACTCCGTCCCCGCCAACGCTCTCCTCCAAATTACCGATGCCAAGGGCAAGGTCATTCGCCAAAACTACCTGAAAGCTAACGGCAAGGCCGGCTTCAAATACCTCAAGCCCGCCGACTACATGGTGCGCATCCTTGTTGATGACAACCACGATGGCAAATGGACCACAGGCAACTTTGCCGAACGCCGTCAGCCCGAGCAACTTATCTACTACATGCAGAAGGTTACGGTCCGCCAAAATTGGGATATCCATATCGATTTCTCCACCAAGGCTTTCAACAACGACGCCTACGCCCGCAAATATGGTAAGCAGCCCAAAGGCAAACGAAAATAACGACAGACTATGATTGCCGATGAGATATGGATGGCCGAGGCTCTTAAGGAGGCGCGCCAGGCTGAGCGAGAGGGAGAAATCCCTATTGGTGCCGTGGTTGTCTGTGCCGACAAGATTATAGGCCGCGGACACAATGAGACTGAGCGTCTTGGCGACGTCACGGCCCATGCCGAGATCTTAGCTATCTCCGCCGCCGCCCAAAGCCTTGGCGCAAAATACCTTAACGACTGCACGCTCTACGTGACTGTCGAACCCTGCACTATGTGCGCCGGTGCTCTCGCCTGGGCTCAAATTGGCCGCATCGTCTATGGTGCTTCCGACGAACGCCGCGGCTATGCCCGCCTCTCGCCATCGCCACTTCACCCGAAGACCGAGGTCGTGGCGGGAGTCAGTGAGGCTGAGGCCGCCGAGATCATGAAGCTCTTTTTCCGAGGGAAACGGTAGTTATGCGTCATGCAAAAATAGCCCCGCCCAAATTGTTCAACAGCTTGTTGACCAATTTGGGCGGGGTGCTTTCTTTTTGATATTCATATGCTACATTGACAAACTCCATTTTTTTCCCTAAATTCGCACGCCCTTAGAGCGTGGCGGCTGTCGTCCGCACCTCCAAATCAAGGAGCTGAGCACGCCGGGGACTTTCAACCCATAACTTACAATGAGCAAGAGATTTGCCGAATACAAAGGCCTGGACCTTACGCAGGCCAGCAAAGAGATCCTCGAGCAGTGGAAGCGCGAGGACGCATTCCGCAACTGCCTCAAGGAGCGCGAAGGCCACCCCAATTACGTATTCTACGACGGCCCGCCTTCGGCAAACGGCAAGCCTGGCATTCACCACGTCATGGCGCGCACCATCAAGGACTCCTTCTGCCGCTACAAGACTCAGAAGGGCTTCCGAGTAGAGCGCAAAGCCGGCTGGGATACCCACGGCCTCCCCGTCGAGCTCGGAGTCGAGAAGATGCTCGGCATCACTAAGGAGGATATCGGTGGCAAGATTTCCGTCGACGAGTATAACGCCGCATGCCGCCGCGAGGTCATGAAGTACATAGACCTCTGGTCCGACCTTACCGACAAGATGGGCTACTGGGTCGACATGACAGACCCCTATATCACCTACGACAATCGTTATATCGAGAGCTGCTGGTGGCTCCTCAAGCGTCTCTATGACAAGGGACTCCTCTACAAGGGCTACACCATCCAGCCATATTCGCCTGCGGCAGGTACCGGCCTCTCCAGCCACGAGCTCAACCAGCCCGGCTGCTACCGCGACGTCAAGGATACTACCGTGACGGCTCAGTTCTCCGTCATCCGCGACGCCAAGAGCGAAGTCCTCTTCTCGCAGGCTGCCGGTCTCCCCGTCTACATCCTCGCTTGGACCACTACTCCTTGGACCCTTCCCTCCAACACGGCTCTCTGCGTAGGCGAGAAGATTGAGTATCAGTTCATCAAGACTTTCAATCCTTACAGCGGTCAGCCCGAAGCCGTAGTCCTCGCCAAGGACCTCGTGCCCTCTTACTTCGATATGGAGATGAAGGACAATGGCTTCGACGACTACAAGGCGGGCGACAAGAAGATCCCCTTCGCAGTCATCGCGGAGTTCACTGGCAAGGACCTCATCGGCATCAAGTACGAGCAACTTCTGCCCTTCGCTAAGCCCGACGGCAAGGCGTTCGAGGTCATCTCGGGCGACTACGTAACCACTTCCGACGGTACCGGCATTGTCCACATCGCGCCCAACTTCGGTGCCGACGATGCACGCGTGGCTCGCAACTACGGCATCGTGCCCCTCATGTTTATCGACAAGGACGGCAAGCAAATGCCTATGGTCGACAAGCGAGGCCGTTTCGCTACCGCCGACGAGCTCGATCCCGAGTACGTGGCCAAGTTCATCAATGCCGAGGCATATAACGAGTTCGCAGGCCGCTTCGTCAAGAACGCCTACGACGATACTCTCGGAGCCGACGCTCCAACCCTCGACCTCGACATCTGCATGAAGCTCAAGGCCGAGAACAAGTGCTTCAAGATCGCAAAGCACGTCCACAGCTATCCCCACTGCTGGCGTACCGATAAGCCCGTCCTCTACTATCCCCTCGACTCGTGGTTCATCAAGACCACGGCCGTCAAGGATCGCCTCATCGAGCTCAACAACACCATCAACTGGAAGCCCACTTACACCGGTTCCGGCCGTTTCGGCAACTGGCTTGAGAATCTCCAGGACTGGAACCTCAGCCGCTCGCGTTTCTGGGGCACCCCGCTTCCTATCTGGCGCACCGAGGATGGCAAGGAGGAAATCTGCATAGGCTCTATGGAAGAGCTCATGGCCGAGATCGAGAAGGCTGTGGCAGCAGGTGTCATGACCGAGAACCCCTATAAGAAGTTCAAGGTTGGCGACTTCTCGTCCGCAAACTACGACCCGACAAATGTGGATCTCCACCGCCCGTATATCGATGGCGTTGTCCTCGTCTCCAAGAGCGGTAAGCCTATGCACCGTGAGCCGGACCTCGTAGACGTTTGGTTCGATAGCGGCTCAATGCCCTACGCTCAGCAGCATTTCCCCTTCGAGCACAAGGATCTCTTCCCCGTCGACGGCAAGGCTAAGCCTACCGATATGTTCCCCGCCGACTTCATTGCTGAGGGCGTGGATCAGACCCGTGGCTGGTTCTTCACCCTCCACGCCATCGCTACAATGTGCTTCGACAGCGTAGCTTTCAAGAATGTCATCTCCAACGGCCTCGTGCTCGATAAGAATGGCAACAAGATGAGTAAGCGTCTTGGCAATGCCGTAGATCCTTTCGAGGTCATCGAGAAATATGGTCCCGACCCATTGCGCTGGTATATGATCACCAACGCTCAGCCTTGGGACAACCTCAAGTTCGATGTCGCAGGCGTCGATGAGGTCCGCCGTAAGTTCTTCGGTACTCTCTACAACACCTACTCCTTCTTCGCCCTCTACGCTAATATCGATGGCTTCACGGGCACGGAGCCCCAGGTTCCCGTCTGCGAGCGTCCCGAGATCGACCGTTGGATTATCTCGCTCCTCAACAGCCTCGTGGCTGAGGTCTCCGACGCAATGGAGAGCTACGAGCCCACCCGCGCTGGCCGAGCCATCCAGGATTTCGTAATGGAGAATCTCTCCAACTGGTACGTCCGCCTGAACCGTAAGCGTTTCTGGGGTGGCACTATGGATCGCGACAAGCTTGCTGCTTATCAGACTCTCTTCGAGTGCCTTCAGAAGGTTGTCGTCATGGCCGCTCCTATCGCTCCGTTCATCACGGACCGCATCTACCGCGACCTTATGGGAGACCAGACCAAGACTGTCCACCTCGCTGAGTGGCCCGCATCAGACTCTTCTCTCGTCGATAAGCCCCTTGAGGAGCGTATGGGCTATGCTCAGAGCCTCTCCAGCATGATCCTCGCCCTCCGTCGCAAGGTCAACATCAAGGTGCGTCAGCCCCTCGCCAAGATCATGGTGCCCGCTGCTGACGAGACCTTCAAGGAGCAGGTCAACTCTATCAAGAACCTTATCCTCACCGAGGTCAACGTCAAGGAACTCCAGTTCGTCACCGAGGACGACGGTATCCTCAAGAAGAAGATTAAGCCCAACTTCAAGGCCCTCGGCCCCAAGTATGGCAAACTTATGAAGGGCATCGCCGCCGAAATGGCCAAGATGACTACCCACGACATCGCCCAGTTCGAGCGCGACGGCAAGTTCGCTCTTACTGTTGCCGGAGAGGCTGTCTCCATCGAGACTGGCGACGCCGAGGTGATCTCCGAGGATATCCCGGGTTGGCTCGTCGCCAATGAGGGCAGCCTCACGGTGGCTCTCGACATCGAGGTCAGCCCCGAGCTCCGCAAGGAGGGTATCGCCCGCGAGTTCATCAACCGCATCCAGAACATCCGCAAGGACTCTGGTTTCGACGTTACCGACAAGATTACCGTCAAGATCCAGCCCAACGAGCAGACCGATGAGGCAGTCCGCGACTACGCCGACTATATCGCCAGCCAGACCCTCGCCACCTCTGTGGCCGTAGATGCCAGCCTCACGGCCGACAATGCGCAGAGTGTCGAGCTCGACGACGACCTCTCGCTCCTCGTCTCGGTCAAGAAGGTATAGCAATATTTTGCGCCCGCTCCGCCACCCGGCCCTGCGGGCGCAATCTTAATATCTCTCACACTTTCACATTACGGCAAAAGCGAAAGCTGAGCCCGCGCTTCCTCCCCGGCTGCGCTCCTACTTTTGGCTTGTAGCTCAATAACTCTTTTAGCTCTTATTCTCTATGGCCGAAAAGACTCGTTACTCCGATGAGGAACTCCAGGAGTTCAAGGAGATTATCCTAGAAAAACTCGAAAAGGCAAAACGCGATTTCGAGGTCTATCGCAACGAGATTACGCACAGCGACGTGAACGACACCCAAGACACGTCGCCCACGTTCCATGCTCTCGAGGAGGGACAGAGCCTGCTCACTAAAGAGGAGGCCTGCCGTATGGCCGAGCGTCAGCAGAAGTTCATCTCGAACCTCCAAGCCGCTCTTGTCCGCATCGAGAACAAGACCTACGGCATCTGCCGCGAGACGGGTAAGCTCATCCCGAAGGAGCGACTCCGCGCTGTCCCCCACGCCACTCTCTCTATCGAGGCCAAGGAAAAGGGTAGGGGGCACTAGAGGAACCTCGTCCACAGTCTCTCCGCTGGCAGAGTCCCTGCGCAAAGGCGGTGCCGTCTCCGACGATTTTTTATCGGAAGTGCCGTATGGTTGGGCTTCGTCGCCTTGCTCAAAGAAAAGTGAGCGGGTGATGGTGTTTGCCCTCTTGGGGTGATCCTGTAATCGGATTACAACGGTGCAGAGATTGCGCTCTCCGAGAGGTTGCGGAAAGTGATATTTAATATAAGGGTGCGGAGCTCGGCTCTTGGCCGGCCCTCGTGCCCTTTCTTCGTACAGAAGAACAACAACAAAAGATACGGTTAGATATTTTGACACGCAATTCTAAGATAGCTGTCGCGGTTATTGCCGCCGTCCTTGTTATAGACCAGGCTTTCAAGATATACATCAAGACGCATTTTGAGCTTGGTGAGGAGGTCAGTGTCCTGGGCGACTGGTTCCGTCTCCATTTTGTGGAGAACAATGGTATGGCCTTCGGCATGCAGCTTGCGGGCAGTTGGGGCAAGATGGCTCTCTCGCTGTTCCGCCTCTGCGCCATTGCCATTATTGGTTGGTATCTCGTCAAGCTTTGCCGTAATCGCGAAGATGTTGCGCGCCCGGGTTTTGTGGCTTGCGTGTCGCTCGTCTTGGCTGGTGCCATTGGCAATATCATCGACTCGGTGTTCTATGGCGTTATCTTCGACTCCTCCTATGGTCAGGTGGCTACGCTCTTCCCCGAGGGCGGTGGTTACGGGACGTGGCTCCATGGCAAGGTTGTCGATATGTTGTTCTTCCCGATTCTGGATGGTTGGTATCCCGATTGGTTCCCATTCGTTGGCGGTACGCATTTCCTCTTCTTCAGCCCTGTATTCAATATTGCCGACTCTGCAATATGTGTTGGCATTGCCTGCCTCATCCTCTTCTTCCACAAAGATATAAGTGGCATTCTTGGAGATGATGAGAAATCAGATGCCGAGACTGAACCTCAGCAGAAATAAGAGCAAAATAAATAAAAGCGACGAGGCTAAGGATGTTGATCTCCTTGGCCTCGTCGCTTGTTTATTGGTGGGTTCGTTACTCTTTCCCTTCTTGGTCGCAGATGGTAAAGTGACTTTTGACTCCTACAGCGTCAAGCTCCAAGCCTATAGGCGGGTTGACTTTTGAAATCTTCAGCCAACCACCCAAGAGTCCTTTGTGGGCGTATCTCTCGCGGAAGGAGACTATCGTGTCCGCCACGAGCGACTCTAACAAATGGTGCGGCTCTTTCATTACCTCTGCAATTGTCTGGCACACATCCACGTAGTTCAGAGCGTCGGTCACGTTGTCGGTGCGTGCGGCCTTGGTGACGTCGACCTCCAAGTCGGCGTCGATGATGAAGTTTGTGCCTACTTGGCGTTCCTCTTCATAACATCCGTGGTGTGAGTAGATGCGCAATCCGCGAATCTCTATTGTCGTTTTCATTCTTTTGGGGTGCGTTTTTTTATTTGGTGGAAGGGCAGTGGGCTTATGGAGTGCCGGTGTGTAAATTTAAATGCTTTAAGCATCACTTTGTGCTAATTTATCCCAACGGTCTCCGCACCAGTTGCCAAGATACAAAATTTCTGACTAACTTTGGATTTGTAATATAACCTATCCTACGAAAGATGAACACGAATAACATCGAGCCCGAGGAGAAGACTGAAAGTCAGGGCAACTTCATCATACAGAAAATCGAGGCCGACCTCAAGGCTGGCAAGAATGGCGGACGCGTCCAAACCCGTTTCCCGCCAGAGCCTAATGGCTACCTCCACATCGGCCATGCCAAGGCTATCGCGCTCGATTTCGGTGTGGCTCAGAAATATAACGGTGTCTGCAACCTCCGTCTCGACGACACCAACCCCACCAAGGAGGGCACCGAATATGTCGAGGCCATCAAGGAGGACATCCAGTGGCTCGGCTTCAAGTGGGGCAACATATATTACGCCTCTGATTACTTCCAGCAGCTCTGGGACTTCGCTGTCGAGCTCATCAAGCGCGGCAAGGCGTACGTAGACGAGCAGACAGCCGAGCAAATCGCCGAGCAAAAGGGCACGCCTACGCAGCCCGGTACCGAGAGCCCATTCCGCAACCGTCCCGTCGAGGAGAGCCTCGCCCTCTTCGAACAGATGAACAGCGGCAAGATGGAGCCCGGCAAGATGGTTCTCCGCGCCAAGATCGACATGGCGAACCCCAATATGCACTTCCGCGACCCGATTATCTACCGTGTCCTCAACGTACCCCATATCCGCACCGGCAACAAGTGGAACGCATACCCGATGTATGATTTCGCCCACGGCCAGAGCGACTATTTCGAGGGCGTCACCCACTCCCTTTGCACTCTTGAGTTTGTCGTCCACCGTCCTCTCTACGATCTCTTTGTCGATTGGCTCAAGGAGACCCGCGGTGAGGCTCTTGAGGACAACCGTCCGCGCCAGACCGAGTTTAATAAGCTCAATCTGAGCTACACCCTCATGAGCAAGCGCAACCTGCTCGCCCTCGTCAAGAACGGCCTCGTCTCTGGTTGGGACGATCCCCGTATGCCGACCATTTGCGCATTCCGCCGTCGTGGCTACAGCCCTCAGTCGATCATCAGTTTCATCGACAAGATTGGCTACACAACCTTCGACGCTCTCAATGAGTTCTCGCTCCTCGAAAGCGCAGTACGCGAGGATCTCAATAAGCGCGCTACCCGCGTATCCGCCGTCCTCAATCCCGTCAAGCTCATCGTGACCAACTACCCTGAGGGTCAGGTCGAGATGATGGAAGCTCAGAACAATCCCGAGGCTCCCGAGGAGGGCAACCACCAGATTGCTTTCAGCCGCACCCTTTGGATGGAGCGCGAGGACTTTATGGAGGATGCTCCCAAGAAGTTCTTCCGCATGACTCCCGGTGGCGAGGTCCGCCTCAAGAACGCTTACATCGTCAAGTGCACTGGCTGCAAGAAGAACGATAAGGGTGAGATCGAGGAGATCTATTGCGAGTACGATCCCGAGAGCCGCAGCGGTCTCCCCGGTGCCGATCGCAAGGTCAAGGGCACACTCCATTGGCTCAGCGCCGACCATTGCGTCAAGGCCGAGGTTCGTCTCTACGACCGCCTTTGGAAAGTCGAGAACCCTCGCGACGCTATGGCTGCCATCATCGATGAGCAGAAGTGCGAGCCCGTCGAGGCCATGAAGCAGATTATCAACCCCGACTCGTTGCATACCATCACGGAGTGCTACGTCGAGGAGTTCGCTGCCGAGCAGAAGCCTCTCTCCTACCTCCAGTTCCAGCGCATCGGCTACTTCAATGTTGACCCCGATAGCCAGACAGCAGGCCATCCAGTCTTCAACAAGACTGTCGGTCTCAAAGACAGCTGGGCAAAGGCTGCCAAGTAAGGCAAGCGTTTTTACGTGAAATAAAATCCCCCTCAAAACCTCTCCCGAGATTTTGAGGGGGATTGCTGTTCTCTATGTGTTTTCTATATGTTTCCTCTGGGTCTCAAATCTGATTTTTTTTTGCTCGTCCAAACCCATTGAGTCTCAAAATACTTAGAGGCGATTTCTGTCAAAACGCAACAAGAACCCACAAAATTTCTGCCCACACGCTTTGCGCATTAATAAAAATGTTCTACTTTTGTACTCGCTAAGACAAAGCAACAGCAACACGGTCGGTTGGATGAGTGGCTTAGTCTACGGTCTGCAAAACCGTCCACGGCGGTTCGAATCCGCCACCGACCTCCAGCTTCTTAGCTCAAACGCCTCAGTCAATCAAGATTGAGGCGTTTTTTTGTTGTGTGTAGTCTAGGAGACTTTCAATCGCAAGCCTACCCCCGCCCTTCTGCGCAAATCAGAGCAATCTGCGGACGGAAATCAAAGGTCACGATCTTCTAATTGCCGCCTCAGTCACCCTGTCCAATCGAAAAATCACTTCACAAGCGAAGCCAAAATCCGTGATTCCCCCCAAAAAAGTCCTCGTCCCCTTAAGCCCCAATCCATACAATCAGAGAATAAAAAAAGCCATAGGGTGGGCGGCAGAAACTGTTAACTGTGAACTGTGCACTGTGAACTGTGCACTGTGAACTGTGCACTATCTTGCCTTCTTCCGCCAAAGAATAGGGCTTTCGCCAGTCTTCCGCTTAAAAAAGCGCGCAAAGACTGATTGGTCGGCAAAGTTGAGGTTTGCCGTTATTTGCTGCACCGATAGTTCAGTGGAGTGGAGCATCTCCTTGGCGAGGTGAATTATTTGCTCGTCGATAATAGCCTTGGGTGTTACGTTCTTGTTTTGACAAATTTGGCAGAGATAGCGCGGCGTTATGGCCAGCTGGTTGGCGTACCAGTCGACATCGTGTCGCAATGTGGCATTGTCATGCACAAGGGTCATAAAACGGCGGAAAACATCTGTCTGTCGCCCCGAATTGTTCTCGCCACTCTCGTCGCGCCAGCGTGTGTAGGTCACCTCGTTGATCTGCATCAGGTAATACTGGATTATGTTCCGCATTTTGGGCACGGCGTATTTGCTGTCCGGTTTTGAGCAAATGTCGTACACGAGGGCGTATACGTGGGAGACGACGGACTCGTACGCTTCTTCTGAAATCTTGACTACTGGGGTGAATTTTAGGTATTTGTAGAAATCAGGGTCGGCCTTGAACCCAACGTTGAAAAAGAATTTCTGACTCGCCACGAACTCTCGGCTCTCGAAGTCGGGCGATATGCTGAGACAGCGCACCAGTGAGCCCGGCATGAGTATCATCTCGTTGTGCTCATGCAGTTCGTATGTCTGCATATCAATTTCGACAATGGCCGACCCCTTTGTGCAGATTACGAATATCACCTCCTCGACGTGGGCGGCCTCGGTCATTATCTTGTGTACGCTCTCTGCTGGGATCATGAAGTCTTGTCCCTCGGGCAATCTGTATTCTTTTATCATCTCTTGTCGCTGCCGTTTTTTTGTGCCGCTAAAACTCGGCTCTCCGTTTGTGTTTTACATAAATTCGCAAAATGCATAGGTTACGCCAAAATCTTGACAATTTTTATATGTTTGAGTTCCTGAATTGCACAACACACCACAAATATAGCAAATTATCATAAGCCAAAAAATAATGAAATTTGCCCCGTGAAAAAATATAGGTAACACAGATAGACAACTATGCAAAAGAAACACTTCGTCAACATCAGCTCCATGGCCATCGCCGCCATGGCACTCCTGACAACGTCTTGCCAGCAGGAGCAGCAGCAGCGTCCCGTCTCGCAATACGCCACCATCACTGCTCAGAAGCAGGATCAAAGCGTCCTCGACACCTACTCGGCTTCCATCCGTGGCCGCCAGGATGTCTCCGTCATGCCTCAGGTCTCCGGCACTCTCACCGAGCTCCGCGTATCCGAGGGCGACAAGGTTCGCAAGGGTCAGGTGATGTTCATCATTGATCAAGTTCCCTACCGCGCGGCTCTCGAGACTGCAAAGGCAAACGTCGAAGCTGCTAAGGCTCAAGTGGCTCAGGCACAACTTTCTTACGATAGCAAGAAAACTCTCCGCGAGAAGAACGTCGTCTCCGAATACGATCTCCTCACCGCCGAGAACACTCTCCTCTCCGCTAAGGCTTCTCAGGCTCAGGCCAATGCCCAGCTTGTCAACGCTCAGAACAGCCTCTCATATACCGAGGTCAAGAGCCCTGCCGATGGTGTCGTAGGTGTGCTTCCTTTCCGCGTTGGCGCCCTCGTTGGCCCCTCTATGCAGACCCCTCTTACCACGGTCTCCGACAACAACCAGATGTATGTCTACTTCTCGATGAACGAGAACCAGATTCTCTCCCTCACCCGTCAGTATGGCAGCACCAGCAATGTCCTCAAGAACATGCCTGATGTCCAGCTCCGCCTCGCCGACGACAGCCTCTACAACCACACTGGCCGCATCGAGAGCATCTCTGGCGTTATCGACCAGAACACTGGTACTGCTCAGCTCCGCGCCACTTTCCCCAACCCCGACGGTCTTCTCCTCTCCGGCACCAGCGGCAACGTCATCATCAGCCGCGATGCCAAGGGCGTTATCGTTATCCCGCAGTCTGCTACCTTCGAGGTTCAGGACAAGGTTTTCGTCTACGAGATTGTCGATGGCAAGGCCTCTTCTAAGCAGGTCACTGTGACCCGTCTTGCTGATGGTGCCAACTACATCGTCAACAGCGGCCTCAACGAGGGTGACGTAATCGTAGCCGAGGGTGTAGGCCTCCTCCGCGAGGGTACGCCTATCGCTGCTAAGAACTAAAGTAAGACGGTTTAGATTTACCAATCAAAGATATGAATCTTCGTACATTCACGGAGCGCCCCATCCTCTCGTCGGTGATCTCTATCGTCATCGTCATTGTGGGCATCATAGGCATGTTCAGCCTCCCGGTTGAGCAGTTCCCGGACATTGCGCCTCCAACGGTCATGGTCCGCACTACTTATTACGGTGCTAATGCTGAGACTCTTCAGAAGTCCGTCGTAGCCCCCCTTGAGGAGGCTATCAACGGCGTTGAGAACATGACCTACATGACAAGCCAGACCTCCAACTCGGGCTCTGTCACCATCACGGTCTACTTCAAGCAGGGCACCGACCCCGACATGAACGCCGTCAACGTCCAGAACAAGGTCTCTACGGCTACCAGTCAGCTTCCTGCTGCCGTCACCCAGGTGGGTGTCACTACCACCAAGCGTCAGACCTCCATGCTCCAGGTCTTCGCTCTCTCCTCGCCCGACGACTCTTACGACGAGAACTTCATCTCCAACTACCTCGACATCAACATCAAGCCTGAGGTTAAGCGTATCTCGGGTGTAGGTGACCTTGTTGTCCTCGGTGGTACATATACTATGCGTATATGGATGGACCCCAATAAGATGGCTCAGTATGGCCTTGTTCCTTCGGACGTTACCGCCGCTCTCTCTGAGCAGAACATTGAGGCTCCTACTGGTTCTTTCGGCGAGAACTCTGCCGAGACGTATCAGTACACCATGCGTTACAAGGGTCGTCTCGTCACTCCTGAGGAGTTTGGCCAGATCGTTATCAGCTCAACTGCCGATGGCAATGTGCTTCGCCTTAAGGATGTTGCACGTTGTGAGCTTGGCAAGGACTCTTACTCTTATCAGGGTATGGTTAATGGCCACCCGGGTTGCGCTGTTCTCGTCTTCCAGACCGCAGGCTCCAACGCAACTGAGGTCAATAACAATATCGACAAGTTCCTCAACGAGGCTAAGTCCTCTCTTCCCAAGGGCCTTCAGATTGATGTTGTCAACAACACCAACGACTTCCTCTATGCCTCTATCCATGAGGTCGTCAAGACCCTTTTCGAGGCTATCATCCTTGTCATCGTTGTCGTGCTCCTCTTCCTCCAGAGCCCGCGCGCCGCATTCATTCCGTTGATCGGTATCATCGTATCGCTTGTCGGTACTTTCGCCTTCATGTATGTGGCAGGCTTCTCGCTCAACCTTATCACTCTCTTCGCTCTCGTGCTTGTGATTGGTACGGTCGTCGATGATGCAATTATCGTGGTCGAGGCAGTCCAAGCTAAGTTCGATATTGGTTACAATAGTAGCCACATGGCTGCCAACGATGCAATCAAGGGCATCTCGGGTGCGGTCATCACATCCTCTCTCGTCTTCATGGCGGTGTTCATCCCTGTCTCCTTCATGGGCGGCACTTCGGGTGTCTTCTACCGTCAGTTCGGTCTTACTATGGCTGCCGCCGTCGGTATCTCTGCTATCCAGGCGCTTACTATGACCCCTGCGCTCTGCGCGATTATGCTCAAGCCTGGTAAGGAAGAAGAGCGTACTGGTTTCTGGGGCCGTTTTGGCAAGTCTTTCAATGCTGGTTTTGCTGGACTTCAGAAGAAATATAAAGTCTCTGTCCAGTTCTTCATTCAGCGCAAGAAGATTTCCGTCTGCATCCTCGGCCTCTCGATGGTCCTCCTCGTCGTCCTCATGGGCCGCACCAAGACTGGTCTCGTCCCCAATGAGGACCAGGGCATGGTGATGATTAACATCACTACTGCTTCTGGTAACTCTCTCAACACTACTGCTGAGATTGTCAATGAGGTGGGCAACCGCGTCCGTCAGATCCCTGGCGTCGAGACTGTTTCGCAGACTTCGGGCTATGGCCTTATCTCAGGTGTCTCCGCTTCCGCGGGTATGATGATCGTGCGCCTCAAGAACTGGAGCCTCCGCGATGAGAGCCAGAGCGCAAATGCTATCATTGGACAAGTTTACGCTCGCACGGCCGACATCAAGGGCGCATCTATCTTTGCCATGAGTCCGGGTATGATTCCTGGTTACGGCACGGGTAACTCAATCGACCTCAACCTTCAGGATAAGAACGGTGGCGATATCACCACTTTCTACAACTACGCCATGCAGTATATGGGCGCCCTCAACCAGCGTCCCGAAATCTCTATGGCATACACCACTTTCGCGCTCAACTTCCCTATGTGGCAAGTCGATGTAGATCCCGCAAAGTGCAAGCGTGCAGGTGTATCTCCCGCAACCGTCCTCTCTTGCCTCGGCAGCTACTATGGCGGTTCCTACGTCTCCGACTTCAACCGTTTCTCGAAGATTTACAAGGTCATGCTTGAGGCCGAGCCCACCGCCCGTCAGGACGAGGCTTCGCTCAACTCGATGTTCGTACGTATGAACAATGGCGAGATGGCTCCTCTCAGCCAGTTCGTCACCCTCAAGCGCGTCTACGGCGCCGAGGTGCTCAGCCGCTTCAATATGTACAACTCTATCGCGGTCTCCGTCATGCCTGCTGATGGCTATAGCTCGGGTGAAGCCCTTGCCGCCGTCAAGGAGACTGCCGCTCAGGTTCTGCCTATGGGCTACGGCTACGACTTCGGCGGCATCAGCCGAGAGGAGAACAGCCAGAGCGGTCAGACCGGACTTATCTTCGGCATCTGTATCGTCATGATCTACCTCCTCCTCGCCGCCCTCTACGAGAGTTTCCTCATTCCCTTCTCTGTCATTCTTGCCGTTCCTGCCGGCCTCTTTGGCTCGTTCGTCGCTGCCAACCTCTTCGGCCTCGAGAACAACATCTACATGCAGACGGGTCTTATCATGCTTATCGGCCTTCTCTCTAAGACAGGCATCCTCCTCACGGAGTACGCTGTCGAGCGTCGTAAGGCTGGCATGAGCCTTATCTCAGCTGCCATGAGCGCAGCCGAGGATCGTCTCCGTCCTATTCTTATGACTGTCCTCTGTATGGTGTTCGGCCTCCTGCCTCTCTGTGTCGCTCACGGTGTAGGCGCTAATGGTAACCGCGCACTTGGTACTGGCGTTGTCGGTGGTATGATTATCGGCTCTCTTGCGCTCCTTGTCTTCGTGCCTGTCCTCTTCGTAATCTTCCAGTATTTCCAGGAGAAGCTTACTCCGGCTCAGCCCGAGCGTTCTGGCGATTGGCAGATAGACGAGGAGACCGAGGAAGAGGCCAAGAACCGCGCCGCCTACCTCGAGGCTAAGAAAAATGGCGAGAATAAGTAATCTTCTATAGCTCACAATTTTATGCGAAATATATTCCTGCCAACGCTCACTGCGGCTCTCCTGCTCACCAGCTGCGGCATATATACCAAGTACGAGGCTAAGACCGAAGTCCCCGACGGCCTCTTCGGCAACGTCGATTCGCTCCAGCAGCAGTCCGACTCCTCGCAGAGCCTCGCCAAGATGGCATGGCGCGACGTCTTCACCGACCCGCATCTCCAAAGCCTCATCTCCGAGGTCCTTGCCAATAACATCGACCTCCAGACGGCTCAGCTCAATATCGAGCAGGCGCAAGCCTCTTTCAAGGCCAGCAAACTAGCCTACGCTCCCTCTCTTGCCTTTGCACCCAATGGCGCACTGAGCAAGTATAACATCGACGGTGCCGAGGTCTCCAAGACCTACACCATCCCCGTCACCCTCCAATGGCAGATTGACGCCTTCGGCAGCATCCGCAACAACAAGCGCAGCAGCGAGGCCAGCCTCCACGCCGCTGAGGATGCCCTCCAGGCTACTCAGACCGCCCTCGTGGCCAACACTGCCAGCCTCTACTACTCGCTCCTCATGCTCGACCGCCAGCTTGAGATTGCCGACAGCACCGCCCAGTCTTGGGGTGAGACAGTGGAGACAATGCACTCTATGATGGATGCGGGCATGGCAAACCAGGCTTCCGTATCACAGATGGAGGGCACTTACTACTCCATCCTGACCCAAGTGGCTACGCTCAAGGAGAGCATCAACCAGGTTCAGAACACCATCAGCCTCCTCCTCGCCAAGCCGCAGCAGAACATCGCCCGCGGCCGTCTTGAGGACCAGCACATCGACATCAACGTCTCTGCGGGTCTCCCATTGGACATCATCGCCAACCGCCCCGATGTCCGCGCTCAGGAGCGTAGCCTCGAGTCCGCTTTCTACTCCGCCAACGGTGCACGCTCGGCATACTACCCCGCCATCACCCTCAGCGGCCAGGCAGGCTGGACCAACCTCATCGGCTCTACCGTCATGAACCCCGGTAAATTCTTCTGGCAGGCTGCCGCAAGCCTCGTCCAGCCAATCTTCCAGAACGGCCAAATCCGTGCCCGCGTCAAGATTGCCGAGGCTCAGCAGAAGCAAGCCGAGCTTAGTTGGACCAAGGCTGTCCTCACGGCCGGCAACGAGGTCAACGAGGCCCTCGTAAGCTGCCAGACAGCACGCCTCAAGACAGACCTCTACAAGAACCAGGTCGAGGCCCTCACCCGCGCCTACGAGGCAACCAGCCTCATGATGGAGCACGGCTCAACCACCTACCTTGAGGTTCTCACCGCAAGGCAGACCCTCCTCTCGGCTCAGCTCAACCAGGCGGCCAACGTCTACTCTGAGCTCTCCGCCCTCATTACCCTCTATCAGGCAGTAGGCGGAGGAGTCAATTAATCCGCTTTTTCTATCTTGTGTTTTTTACCCGTCGTCGTAGTGGGCTTTGGCCCGCTCGACGGCGGGTTTGTTATTTTGTGGGGTATGCCCCCCCCGAATGCGCAAGCGGTAGTTGTTTTGATAGTTTAGGTATTCATTATTTTTATCTGTATTTTTGTGAATAAGTCATGTCCTTATAAAAGCTCTACTCATAATGAAATACCCCATAGGAATACAGACGTTTGAGAAGATCCGCGAAAGTGGCTTCGTCTACGTGGACAAGACCGAGTTTGTATATAACCTTGTTCATGATGGAAAGATCTATTTCCTTGGCCGTCCCCGTCGCTTTGGCAAAAGTCTGCTTATTTCAACTTTGGAGAGCTATTTTCTGGGCAGGCGTGACCTGTTCAAAGGCTTGGCGATAGAGAAACTAGAGGCGGAGTGGAACTCATACCCCGTGTTTCACATTGACTTCAATGCTCCAGATTATACCCGCGTCAATGCTCTCGAGAATTCTCTTGTTGGCTACGTCAAGGAGTGGGAGGCAAAATATGGTGTAGTTGCGGATACAGACCTTTCCGTAGGTGAGCGTTTTGCAAAAGTGCTTTCTGCCGCAAGGCAAGCTACCGGTCTGCGTTGCGTAGTGCTGGTCGACGAATACGACAAGCCCCTTCTCGACGTGTTGGATACGCAAAAGACTATAGAAGTTGAAGGCTCTGAGATTACGTTAGAGGAGAATAACCGAAATGTCCTCAAGTCATTCTATTCGACGTTTAAGAAAGCCGATGCCGATCTCCAATTCGTTTTTCTTACAGGCGTGACCAAGTTCTCGCAAATTAGTGTCTTTAGTGGTTTTAATCAGCCTAAGGACATTAGTATGGATGCGCGTTACGACACGTTGTGCGGGATTACGGATGAGGAAATAGACTCCTATTTCTCTCAGTCTATTGCTGATATGGCCGAGGCTATGGGAATAGGTCCCGACGACATCCGTAAGTCTCTGAAGCAGCAATTCGATGGCTATCATTTTAGCGTTCGCCTCAAGGGCGTTTATAACCCTTTCAGCTTGCTAAATGCGCTCGATTCTAAAGACATCTGTGACTATTGGTTCTCGACGGGCACGCCAACTTACCTAGTGCGCCTCCTTCGCCATTGCAATGAGAATCTTGATGAACTAACTGGCAAATATTATGAGCGTGAGCAATTTGTCGATTACCGCGCTACAGTTCAGCAGCCGCTCCCAATGCTTTTCCAAAGCGGCTATCTGACCATTAAGGCTTATAATGAGCGTCGCCGCAAATATCTACTCGATTTCCCTAATGACGAGGTCAAGAAGGGCTTCGTTGTTCTTGTGGCCAACAACTATTTGGGCCTTGAGGGAAGCAAAGATATTCGCAATTTGGCAGGCCTGATGGCCGATGCTTTCGATGAAGGCAATATGGATAAGTTGCGTGACATCCTTACATCATTCTTCGCCAGCATCCCGTATTCAGTGCGTCGCCGAGCCGATGAGCGAGACAAGGAACGTGATTTCCAATACACCTTCTACCTCATCCTCCGTCTCTTAAGCACATATGTCACGTATATCGAGAAACAGCAAAGCCAAGGCCGCGTAGATTGCGTAGTTGAGACCCCCGACCACGTCTTCATCTTCGAGTTCAAACTCGATGGCACAGCCCAGCAAGCCCTCGACCAAATAGATAATATGGGTTACGCCCAAGAGTACGCTGCCGACGCTCGCCCCGTATCAAAAATCGGTTGCAACTTCTCTTCTTCCTCGGGTACCATTGATGATTGGGCTGTGGAATAATAGGTCGCTCATCCTTTAATCCCAATCACC
>CAVILU010000018.1:0-19413 GCA_963643535.1 bacterium
GGCCTCGTTGGTGGAGGATATCGTCTCCTTCTTCTTGCCCGCTTTCTGCTCCTCGGCAATCAAACGGTCGTTCTCCTCGGATATTTTATCGAAGCTGTCGTTGAGTTGGGACAGGAGGGCCACAAAATCGTCAACCTGGCGGAAATCGATATTAAAGCGGAACTGATAATATTTCCAGGGATGCGACTCCTTGTCGAGAGGGAGGATGGAGCACTCAATCTTTTTGCGCACAAAGTCAGGGTCCAGGAGGAGGCGGATGTAACGGGAGAACTCGATGAGCACGAAGCGATCCTCGATGTCGGAATATTCGTAGCGGCGGTCGATGGCGACGCTTTGAGTGCGATATTCAGTGGACTTGACGGATACCGTGGCGAAGGGTAGAGCGTCGAATAGATGGCTGAAAATTTGGTTTGTGGTGCTGAAGGAGTGCGGGTCGACCGCATCGTCTTCGGGTTTCGGGAGAGCCCAGCCTGCCTCGTAGAGAAGCATTGCGGAGAGAGTCACCGGCGTGCTTTGCCTTGTATCGACCCTTGACTTGGCCCGCTTGAAAGCCGAGGGGGTGCTGATGCCTAATATTTTAACCATATGAACATGGGTGTTTTACATTTTGAGATGCAACATAGGCAAAAGTAGGGAAAAGATGTATCAAATATCGGCACAGCTGTTCAAAAATGCGATGCATCTGAGTCCTATGGATTAAATTTATCGCCTAGAAATAATGCATACGCCCGCTGATTGTGGAATTGCTGGCGATAACCGCGCATTCACGAAGTTTGCATAGCTCTCTTTATATTTTCACAGAACCAAACAGAAGATGTAAATATTACGCTGATTAAAACGTGACGGTGGTTGAAATTTGGGCATTTGTCACGCAGCCGATGAGGGTATATTGCGAGAAAGGGCTTAAATTTGCCGATTAAAGAAGTAAACTAACGAGTCTGCAGTGCGGCTCAAGACACATAAATGAAGCAATACAAACTGATCAACAACGTGATGGGCTGGGTGGCTTTTGTCATCTCGGCAGTCACGTACATCTTGACGACTGAGGCGTCGGCAAGCTTTTGGGATTGCGGCGAATTCATTTCCACCGCCGACAAACTGCTCGTGGGTCACCCTCCCGGAGCGCCTCTCTTTATGATTATCGCGCGCATGTTCGCCATTGCCGCACCGGACGTTACGCTCGTGGCCCAGTTCATCAACGTGATGAGCGCATTGGCCAGCGCATTCACCATCCTTTTCCTTTTCTGGACCACCACACACCTTGCGCGTAAGATTGTCATCGACGGTCAGGCCAAGCAGGAGAATGGCGAGCCCGAGACGTGGCGCACGTGGGCAGTCATGGGTGCCGGCATGGTTGGCGCTTTGGCATATACTTTCTCAGACACTTTCTGGTTCTCGGCTGTCGAGGGCGAGGTTTATGGCATGTCGTCGCTCTTCACGGCGGCAGTCTTCTGGTGCATCCTCAAGTGGGAGGATGTGGCAGACGAGCCTCATAGCAACCGTTGGCTTGTGCTTATAGCCTACCTTATGGGCCTCTCCATTGGCGTGCACTTGCTCAACTTGCTTTGCATCCCCGCCATGGGCCTTGTATATTACTTCCGCAAATATAAGGCGACAACGAAGGGCGTAATCAGCGCACTCGCAATATCTTGCGTCATCCTGGGCGCCATTCTCTATGGCATCATCCCGGGCCTCGTAAAGATAGCCGGCTACTTCGACCTCTTCTTCGTGAACAGCCTCGGCCTTGGCATCAATTCTGGCGCCATCTTCTGGATGTTGCTGCTCATAGCAGGCCTCATCGTCGGCATGGTCTACACCTTCAAGACGAACCAGACCTTGGCCAACACCATCATCACGAGCGCATCGGTCATCGTATTGGGTTACATGTCTTTCGCTATGGTCGTAATCCGTTCGGCGGCCGACCCGACGATGGACCAGAACAGCCCGGACAACGTCTTCTCGCTCATCGACTACCTCAATCGTGAGCAGTATGGCGACCGTCCGCTCTTCCGCGGCCAAACCTTCGCATCTCCTTTGGCAGAAACGGGCAAGGACGACAATGGCACACCCGTCTACATGATCAAGGACGGCAAATACGTCGTAGCTGATTACAAGACGTCATACGACTACCAGGCCAAGGTGACCTTCCCGCGTATGTATAGCAGCCAGAAGCCGCACATCGAGCAATACAAGGCGTGGAGCGGATTCAATGGTTCAAACGGCAACACCGTCCAGGTAGAAGACCGCGACGGCAGTAAGCATATGATCAGCATACCGACCATGGTCCAGAACCTGAGGTTCTTCTTCTCGTACCAGATCAACTTTATGTATCTGCGTTACTTCTTGTGGAACTTCTCGGGTCGCCAGAATGACATCCAGGGCCACGGAGAGCTCACGCATGGCAACTGGATTACAGGCATCCCCGTCATTGACAACGCCATGTATGGCGACCAGGAGCTCCTGCCAGACTCGATTAAGAACAACAAGGGCCACAACACATACTTCATGTTGCCGCTCCTGCTTGGTCTCGCAGGCCTCTTCTACCATGCGGGCAAGAATAAGAAGGACTTCTGGGTAGTCATGCTGCTCTTCTTCATGACGGGCTTGGCTATTGTGCTCTACCTCAACCAGACTCCTCTCCAGCCTCGCGAGCGCGACTATGCCTACGCCGGCTCGTTCTACGCCTTTGCCATATGGATTGGCCTCGGCGTACTCCAGCTTATCGAGTTGCTGATCCACTTCAACATGCCGCGAGTTGCATCTGTGGCCATTGCCTCCTTTGCGAGCCTCGTCCTTGTGCCTGGCATCATGGCGCAGCAAAACTGGGACGACCACGACCGTTCGGGCTGCACTATTGCCCGCGACATGGCATATAACTACCTCAACTCTTGCGACGAGAACGCCGTCATCTTCACCAATGGAGACAACGACACCTTCCCCCTCTGGTATGCGCAGGAAGTCGAAGGTTGCCGCACGGACGTGCGCGTCTGCAACCTCTCGTACCTCCAGACCGAATGGTATTGCGACCAGATGAAGCGCAAGGCCTACGAGAGCGACCCGCTGCCCATCTCGTTCACTCACGACCAATATACGCACGAGCGCGACGTGGTCTATATGGTAGAGAACGACAAATGGAAGAAGGGCCTCGACCTTCGCAAGGCACTCGACTTCGTACGTAGCGACGACCCGCGAACCAAGACCCTCTCGGGCTACAGCGGCTCCGGTCACATTTGCTACGTCCCCGCTCGCAAGTTCACATTCGACGTAAACAAGGATGCCGTACTCAAATCCGGCGCTGTTTCCGAAAGCAAGAAGAGTCAGATAGTCAGCCAGATGAAGTTCAACCCGGGCGGCAGCTATATCCTCAAGAACAACTTGATGGTGTATGATATGCTCGCGACCAGCAACTGGCAGCGTCCGCTCTACTACGCCGTAACCGTAGGCCGCGAGAACTTCTGGGGCCTCGATGGCTACTTCCAGCTCGAGGGCCTCGCACAGCGCATAGTACCCGTCTATGGTAAGACGGACAGCCGCGGCGTGAGTGGCACGGTAGACACCGACAAGATGTATGACAACGTCATGCATAAGTTCCGCTGGGGCAGCTTCAATAAGCCGGGCCTCTACCTCGACGAGAACAAGAGCCGCATGGGATCCAACCTCCGCATGCACCTCACCCGCCTCGCCACGGCCCTCCTCGACGAGGCCAAGACGAGCGCCGACTCCGCCGACAAGCGCACCAAGGCCATTGAGGTGCTCGACAAGATTCAGGAAGAGCTCCCGAGCTGGGCTGTGCCTCATAACTTCCTCTCCATCCAGATGGCCGAGGACTACATGATGGCAGGCCAAGGCGAGAAGGGCGACGCCATTATCCGCGAATACGCCAAGGACAACCTCCAGGAGCTCACATATTATCTGAGCCTCAAGTCCGGCAACCTCTCGGCAGCGTTCTCGGGCATCCAGCGTTGTATGGCTATCTACTACGAGATTCTCCGCAGTTGCGAGCATTGCCAGCGTACGGCTCTTATGGATGAGCTCACTGCCGACTATGCCAACGTCGAGAATATCGCCACCCAGCTTATGGGGCTCGACTAGTCAGGCGTTACAAACTTAATTTCATATGGGCTCCGGCTCCGCACACCTGCGGGACCGGGGCCTTTGATTTTAGGGGATGCAAGATTTCGCTATCTTCGCGAGAACGGAGGTTGGGCCGCCACTCTCGTCGACGTCAACCATCCACCGATGCGGACACAGAAAACAATGGAGGCGGCCATTAGCTAGGTAAAAAAGATTATCACTCTCTGCCATATCCCGGTTCTCAAGAATAACGTGTTAAGCAAATCGGCTTTTGCTTAACATGAGAGACAAGAGAAAAAAGAAAAAACTACAATGAAAACATATGATATTCCTCAGTTGCCGTTGCAATTCGACCTTGAGAGCAAGGCTGTAATGAAACAACTTGTGGCCCAAGTATAAGGAGTTGCTGATCAATGCAAGTTCAATATGGAACGTTGATTAAAACAACCAAAACAATAAAAACGGGAAAAGGCCTCCGAAACCTGCAGCGGCAGACTTCGGAGGCCTCTCTATTTATCTTGGGCAAGAGTTTTCCACCAAATTCTACTCCGCCAAAACCGCCCCCTGCTCAATAAGCAACTTGCGGGCGGCAGCGGGATAGCCGGGGCGAGAGACGCGCTTTACCTGTCCATTGGGATTGCGGACGTAGGAACCGTCGGGATTGACAGTGCGGAGGGCCATATCGTTGTGCTTGACGATGAGGGTTATGGCGAGATTGTTCCACGCCTCCATCATCTCGTTGGCGCAAGCTATGGAGTAATCGTTGAGGAACTTGGTAGCGGCCTCGGTGGTCATCTTGGCAGCACGAGCCTCAACCTCGGCCTGACGGGCGAGGAACGAGGATTCGAGTGTGTCGCGGACGGCCTCAAGGTCGGGGAAGAGGGCCGAGTAACGCGGGTAGACCATATTGGAGACCCAATTGCAGACCCAAAAAGCGTTTTGGAAAGAGAAAGTAACGGCATCGGCGCCGGGGGTGTTGTAGCAAAGGGGGCGGCGAGTCGAAGCGCAATAGACAGGGGTGTAGGCAATCATATTGGCATCGTCGTTGCCGAACCAGAGCACGCCACCGATATTATTTGACATGCCACGGCGCATCTGGGCCACGAAGGTGAATGCCGTCTGCTGAGTGCTCGTCGGGCGCTCCCAGAAATAATCTTTGCCGTCGTCGCCCTTAAAGACGAGTGGCGTCGGGCGATAGGGCATCATCCATGGACCACCGGCGAGACTTGTGGTGTCGGCAAGGCTGAGCGGAGTGCCTTCGTAGTGGTCGCGCATACCCATCATGACATCGTGGAGCGAGACCTTGTGGTTGGGCTTGACCCAGAGGGGCATATCCTCGGCATTGGGGTCTTTGCCTTCGGCCCAAGGGAGGTAGCGGTCCATTCCGTCGGCATGGCGGCGGAAGAAGCTCCAAGCGCGGGCATCGCACAGGCGGCGGCCCTCCGCATCGGGCTTAGCGAAAGCGTCCTTCCAAGAGAAGTCAGCATCCTTGCCGGAGTACCAACCCATCTTGCGGGCATAGCTGATTACGTCCTTGGCGGCAATGACGTCCTCCTTGGCGAGGCCAAGCTTCTGCCAGTTGCCGATGCGGCTCTGGTTGGCATGAGCGCAGATATAACCGTCGGGCACGCGGAGGGCGACATACACCACGCCTTTGGAACCCGGGCCTTTGCCCATCATCTCCATGATCCACGCCTCGTTGGGGTCGGCAATGGAAAACGTCTCACCCTCGGATGCATAGCCGTAGGTGTTGGCGAGAGACGTCATTACCTCTATGGCCTCGCGGGCCGTGCGCGAACGCTGGAGGGCGAGGTAGATAAGCGTGCCGTAGTCCAGGAGACCGGTGGTATCGACCATCTCCTCGCGGCCACCGTAGGTAGTCTCGCCTATGGCCACCTGATATTCGTTGATGTTGCCAATGACGTTATATGTCTCGGACGCCTCAGGAATCTGGCCGGCCCAGATGTCGGTGTCCCAGTTGACGATGTCGCGCATCGAGCCTTTGGGATGGACACCCGCGGGATAGTGGCAGAGGCCGATGAACATACCGTAGTCGTCGGCATTGTAGGAGATGAGGGTGGAGCCGTCGGCCGATGCACCGGGCGTCACGATAAAATTGGTACAGGCCATGGCCGCCGTGAGGGGCAGGAGGGCGAGCGCCGTGAGAGTTGAACGTAAGTGTGTCATAACACAAAGGTTATATGAACATTGGATTAGAGAATAGGCTAAAAAGAAAAACCCGGGCAACGAGTGCCAAGGTCTTTGTTTTTCTACTTCCCCGACAAAAACTTGCCAGAGCGCTATCGAAAGAAAAAATCTTGCGTGATTTTCTATTTCGGCATCAAGAGAAGCATAATGAGGTAGACAATGACACCTGCACCACCCATAAGGGTGATGATGACCCAGAGGATACGGACGACGGTTGGGTCGATGCCGAAATAGTTGGCCACACCAGCGCATACGCCAGCAATCATGCCATTAGAAGAACGACGGAGAGACTTGCTCATAATGAAAAAAATTACTTTTTGCTGTGAGACCCCGCATATCGGGAGACCCATCACGACAAAGATAATGATAAATATAAATATAGCCGAAAGGCATCCCGTGAATAATTGCGGAAGATGGCTTAAATTTGTGGCGAAATAACAACATAGGCAACCAAGTGGATATATCAGAGAGCGCAATGCGCAGAACCGAGCTCCTCGTCGGCAAAGACGCCATGAGCAAGCTCGGCAATCTCAAAGTCATCATATTCGGAGTAGGCGGCGTAGGCTCGTGGTGCGCGGAGAGCCTCGTGCGCAGTGGCGTCAGGACGCTGACCATTGTGGACTCCGACCGCGTATGCGTAACCAACGTCAATCGTCAGCTCATGGCCACGCTCAAGACCGTAGGCCAGGTAAAGGTAGACGCCCTCAAGGAGCGACTGCTTAGCATCAACCCGAGGGCCGAGATTACGGCCTTGCAGAAAATATACACCGAGGAGACGGCCGACGAGTTCGACCTCGACAGCTTCGACTACGTGGTGGACGCCATAGACAGCCTCA
Source organism: bacterium (assembly GCA_963643535.1). GTDB lineage: Bacteria > Bacteroidota > Bacteroidia > Bacteroidales > Marinilabiliaceae > W3P20-009. The sequence goes on from CAVILU010000018.1 coordinate 7,119, forward strand.
AAGACAAGGCGTTGCTAATCCTCCGCGCATGCAAGAGCAAAGCCAAGTTCATCTCCTCGATGGGCGCGGCCCTCAAGATGGACGCCACACAAATCCGCATGGTGGAGTTCTGGGATGCCAAGGGCTGCCCTCTCGCACGCGCCCTCCGCAAGAAATTCAAGCGCGACGGTGTACGCCCATCCCGCAAATTCAAGTGCGTCTTCAGCCCCGAACTACTCACCAACAAGGGTAGCGAGACGACCTGCGGAACTGACAAATGTGTATGCCCCAAGGGTGAGCACGGCCCCGGCGACCCAAGCCTCGTGAACCACGAATGGTGCTCCTCGAAAGCCCAGATAAACGGCACTGTCGCGCACATAACGGCCATCTTCGGCCTCATGATAGCGGGCGAGATAATCCGCGAGACTGTAGACTAAAAGTCAGGCAGCTTGCGCCAATTTGGCAAACATCGGCACGTTTGGCAAATATATTGCAACAGAAGCGGCCAAAAGAGCAACAAAAACAAACCGACACACTACACGAAAAAAACGATGGATAGCATACGCAAATACGCGATTAAATTCAACGAGTGGCTCAGTGGCCACTGGCGAATGGTAATATGGTGCATGCTGATGGTCATGATGATGCAGCAATGCACGATAAGCCGCCTCCGTTGGGAGGTCGGTCAGCTCACCCAGGGCGTTAGCCAACAGATGGCCCCTCCCCCACCCGACAGCATCAAGATTGGCGAATCGCAGCCTCTGCCCGCACCTGCCGACACCACGGCCATTGCCGAGAACGACTCGGAGGATGGCGAGGAAGAGAACTCTGCTGGCAACATCTGGCTCGTGGCCCTCGGCGTAATCATAGCTGCGGGTCTCGTAATCAGCTTCTTCTACATGAGGCGCAACGCCATTTACCCAATCGGCATCGTAGTCCGTGGCAAATTCAAGAGCGACTTCTCGTACCACATCAAGGTGCAAAACAAGTCGCGTAAGCCAGTTGAGGTGTCCGAGCCCCTAGTGACTTTCATTATGGGCGGCACGGTCCGCAAGTTTCGAGCCAACGTGGCGCAACTGCCGCAGACACTTACGCCAGGCACTACCTTCGAGACCGACATCAACCTCATGGGTCTCATAAGGGCGAACCTCGAGCTCACAAACACTAAAGCCGTAGGCATGAGCATCGTGACAAACGGCAAACGCCACTCTACGATACCCACGCCCGTCAAGATCAAGACGGCATAGGCACATAAATTAAACAGGAGCGGAACGATGGGTGCAGTAAGCAGGGCATGGAAACGGTATCGGGGGCGCAAGACTCGGATAGGCATCGTCATAGACTTCGCCTTCCTCTTTGCTGTCCTCATATTGGCCATTGCGCCACTACGCCGCGGAGTCATGACCTACATACTCCGCTGCGCCGCATCGCAACCCGACATCTACGAGCAAATAGTGTTCGTTGGGGCGAACGACTCCATCTTGGCCACGACGGCAACGGGGGCCGACACCACTCTCCGCTTCCCCCCTGGTCGCCCGACACTTATCAACACGGCGAGCGTATGGAGTGCGCAGAGCCGAGCCGAATTGCGGTCGCTCAACATTGCCGCCGAGCGGTGGACAGGCATCGACTTCTATATGCTCGTGAGCGCCGACGAGGCTGAGGACATGACCAAGTATATGCGCCGGAAGAGATACACAGGCCTTCATATGCTCATAGTCAGGGACAACGAGGATGACGAGGCCGAGATATTCGACGACGGTGTGGAAGAGCCGTCGACAGGCCTCGTAGCCGACATGCGGAACAGCATCCCGGCCACACTGCTCATAGACCGCGACGGCAAGGTAATAATCAAGAAACTTGGGGCGGCCAAGTGGACTGGGCGGCGCATAGAGGAAGCTTACCGCCTCGCGATTGACAATTGATTGTTGCGACGTTTTTAAGGCATATTTTTTTAGGGGGAAAGTCCTTTGCTAGGCTTTCTCCTTTTTTGTTGCCATATTGCGTTCTCAAAGAACTATTTATCGCCATAGTTACTACGACGGTGTTGAGGCTTTCCTTAAGAATGCGAAGATCGACGGCAAAGACATCAGGACCGTCTTGAGTGAATCATTTATAACTGACCTATAGGCACATCGCCCAATACTCATTTTGTAGTACTGGCAGGTTGAGCGGAAGTCCTGCTTAAGGGGGATTTAGGTAGTGCGGGCACTGTTAGTAGTCAGGAATAGGTATGGCCATTGGGACTGATTATATGGTTGCAGGGCATAGCTGTTGGTATATTTCACTGACAATCAGAGATTTTTAATGAGAAATTTCACCTTGGGGTGAGAATTCCGAGGATTTGGAAGGGGAAATGGCATATCGCGCCACCTTGTTTTTAATTATTCAAAATAGCTATTTTTAGGTATTGCGCAGGGGTTGCAGCGGGCGTAACTTTGCAATGTTGAAAGTCGCAGCCACGACTGACAATAAATGTCTTGTGCGCCCAACGGGGCGCGGGCAAGAACGCAGTGAATGCGTATGCCATGTATCGTTCTTTGGTTTTTTGAGTGCACGGTGCCGCTGAGGCATCTTGCGCAGCCCGGTATCTGGAAGTCAGAGTAGGGCGAATGGTTTTTTGTTAATAGGTTTGGCAGAGGCCTGGCGCACGCGCGCCGTGGAAACTCGCCAGTCTAAAGCGGAGGCGGAGTGAAGGTATGTCACACGTCTCCGCTTTGTCTGTGTAGGAATGTAGCAAGGTTGAAATGTGAAAAAGGCGCGCAAGGCTGGGCATGTCTTTAGGAAAAATCAATATAAATTTGTAACTTCGCGCCATTAAAAAGGCGCAATCCGCACCTCAAGGGAGTGGCAAAGAAGGCCACAAGACCAAGGCTGCGGACCGCCCAATAAAGAAGGAAAAGATGGAAAAAACGAAGGTTCTTTACGTCTCGCAAGAGATCGACCCGTATTTGCCGGAATCAGAGATATCAAAATGGAGCCGTCGCTTGGCGCAGGGCGTAGTAGAGTCCGGGCATGAGATTCGCACTTTCATGCCTCGATTCGGTAGCGTCAATGAGCGCAAGAACCAGTTGCACGAGGTCATCAGGCTCTCGGGCCAGAACATCGTGATCGACGACACCGACCATCCAATCCTCATCAAGGTGGCAAGCATTCAGGCCGCCAGGATGCAGATTTACTTCATCGACAACGAGGATTTCTTCACCCGCAAGGGCGTCACCAAGGACCTCACCACAGGCGAGGAGTTCGAGGACAACGACGAGCGCGCCATCTTCTTCGCCCGCGGCGTATGGGAGACGACCAAGAAACTCCGCTGGGTGCCCGACGTGATCCACCTCCACGGCTGGTTCACTATGATGATGCCCGTATACCTCAAGCTCCTCCAGAAGCACGACCCGTATTTCGCAAAGGCGAAAGTCGTAGTCTCGCTCTACGATGAGAACTTCAGCAGCACATGGGCCGAGGAGAACAAGAAGATCTGGATGGACGGCATCGACGAGAAGGGCCTGAAGAAGATTAAGGTCTCCGACTACATGAGCCTCATGAAGACCGCCATCGACCTCTGCGACGGCATCACCATTTGCTCAGCAAACGCCACTCCCGAGCTCGTGGAGTACGCCAAGGCGAGCGGAAAGCCCGTACTTGACTTTGCGGGCGAGACTCCCGACATCGAGGCGTACAACAAGTTCTACGACGAGGTTAAGGGGTAAACGGCTCCCCAAAGAAGGGATTTAGAACATAACAAAAGCGGCAAGTAGTTTATGTTTTGAACTACTTGCCGCTTTAGCTTTTATCGGAGACATAGGAGACCACTAAAGTCAGTCGACTTCCTCCATCCGCTTCAGTCTCCAGCCCTCAAACTGCATTATTATCTTATGCAACTTCGTACCTTGACGAAGAGCCTCGACTCTTGGCGCATTAGCATAACCACGGATTTGAGCCACAGCAGCCTTCCATTGGTCGTCAGCCTTATCAGCCCATTCTTTTGGCGAAAGGACTTTTAGCTCTATGATGTAACAGAAGCCGCCTCGTCATACTGCTCCAAGAGAAGTTCGTAATACTGCTTGCGGACATTATTGTTAGGGATGCCAAGTATACCCTTACCACCACGCACACGCGTATATTTTCCACAAAGATAATCAGAGCGGCTGACAAATACGCATATAAACTGAAGTGCCTCCACACCATATCAAAACAACAACAAAAGCTCAGCCCCCGAAGATTGGTATACATTCCCAATCTCCGGGGGCTGAGTTTATCTATGCATATGCGCCGCAATAAGCGCAGTATTGGTTACTCTGTAGCCTCCTGCTTGGTCATTACTACAGTTGTGCCTGCATCGATGTAGGTGCTGCTGCCATACCATGCAGTGAAGTCTGCAAAGGTTATGGTGCCGTCGTCGGCTATTGTAGCCACAACAGCTGTAGCAGAGGAAGCTGTAGCCGCAAAGGTATAATATGTAGCCCATGCCGCCGGCTCAATTGTGATCGTACGAGCATCGAGGTCTACAGCCGCTGTGAAGTTCTCACCCCAATTGTAGAAGTTGGAAATGGTGATTGTCGCATCGTCAACCTTTGCAATGGTCATCTCGTCCGTGCGGTCAACAGTCTGCTGGCTCCAGTCGGACGAGAAGTAATCCGAGCCCTTGACGGCAGCGGAATACGTGCCTACGAGGTCGTCAACAGAGAGTTTCTTGACCTGCTTGGTCATGATGGTCTCCGCACCGGAATAGATGTAGGAGGAGCCGGAATACCACGCACTGTAGTTGCTGATGGTTATTGTGTTATCATCGTTGATAGTAGCGACAACAGCCTTTTCTTCCGACGACGCGTCTGCAAGAGTGTAGTAGGAGAACTCGCAGACAGGGATGGTTATCGTGCGCTCGTCAAGGTCCACAGTCGCCACGACGTCGGCTCCCCAATCCAAGAAGTTGGAGATAGTGATGGTGCCATCGTCATTCTTGGTGATAGTCATCACAGCACTCGCATTCAATGCCTCCCATTCGGAGCCACCCCAGAACCAACCGCTATTGGTTGCGTCATACGTGCCGACAATATCGTCGATAGAGAATGAAGAGGTTGAGCCCCAAACAAAATCGTCGGAACCACCCTCGCCTATTTGGTTATAGTCCTTGTCGTAGAGGTAGGCATAGAACTTGACCTCACCAGAAGACTTGTCGCCAGAGAACGACGAATAACCACTGATGGTATAGATGGCGACAGAGTACTCTTCGGAATAAGAGAAGTAAGAGTAGTCGCCGTAGGTTGTATACGGGTCTACCGCAGAGATCTCGGTAGAGCCGCTAAGGGTAGCGAAACTGATGCTGTAGCCTGCGACACCTATTGGAGCCTCGATGGTGTATGACATATCGTCATAGTAGACGATGTCAGCCTCGAAAGACTTGTCGAGGGCAAAAGACTTATAGGTGCCAGTCTTACGCCAGACCTCGGCCTTAGCGCGCTGGAAGGTGAGGGTGATCTTCTCAGAATCGGAGAACGCCTCGTCGCCACTTACGGAGTAGATCTCGATAGTGTACTCGCCAACAGCCAGGCCGCTGATGGTGATGCTATTTGTCTCAGTCTCGCCCTCAATAGTCTCGCCGTCCACAACATAGCTATATTTGTAGCTCTGAGCATTCTCGACCTCGGGCCAGGAGATGGCAATGCTGCCGTTGGCGGTAGAGGCTGTTGGCACGGGTGCGCCGAGTGCGGTCACGGCCGCCGTGGTCGCCTTGAGGGTGGCAATGGGAGAGGTGGACTTGTCGCTTTCGATGGCTGCGTAGGCCCAAACCTTGAGGGTGTATTCCGTGTTCGGCTGGAGGCTGGGGATGATGACGGAGGTAGCGGTAGTCACGCCACCCGTTACGAGATCGCCACTCGCGTCGTAGAGCTCGTAGGCATATTGAGTGGCGCCGGCCACTTGCTGCCAATTGAACGAGAGGGAGCTTACTTTTACGCCATCGTTCTCGACCGACGGGGACTCGAGGGGAGTCTTTACGACATCATCATCATCGTCGTCGCAAGCCACGAAGCCAAGCGACATTGCGGAGAGGAGAAGCGCAAGGCAATATATCTTTTTCATATTCAATGCGATTTAAGAGAGTGAACTGTTAATCCTCCACTACGGGGTCGAAGACGAGCTCGACGTAGTTGTAGTAGTCATACGAGCCATCGGAGTAGGTGCTCCAGTAGGTAGAGAACTGAGCGTAGCCCTTGGCGAAGCCGATGTAGTTGTACTCCGTGCTGCCATATTTGGTAAGGAAGCAGATCTCCTGGATAGTCTTGTCTCCGACAGTCCACTCGGGGAGCTCGCCCTTGGCGGTATCGTAGAAGTAGAAGCCAGCGACACCATCATCTGAGTAGTTGTAGTAGTTGGTGTAGGGCGTCATCTTGTAGTAACCAGAGCTCTGACCTGCAGCTGCAGCACCTACAGTGAAGACCATATCGAGACCCGAACCCATAAAATCGCGGATGGCATAACGGTCGGTATCTCCGAGTCGCTCGATATCCACCGACCAAGAGTACTCAGTGCCGGAGACCTTATAAGTCATCTCAGCCCCAGACACATAAACGCTCCAAGAAGCATCCATGACATAGCCAGAGAAGACTGTAGAGCCATCAAGGTTAGAATAGTGGTCTGCGTACGCCTCGTCGATGGCGAGGGTGAAGTTGTACTTCTTAGAGACCTCAAGCGCTCCAAAAGAGATGGTGAGGTTGGTGCTCTTCTCACCCTCAGCGAACTTGACGGACGAGGGGATAGAGAGTCCGTCGTCGGCAAGTTTGCAGACAATGGGGACCTCGGCGGCCGACTCGGTATTGACACGCGAGACGACTACATCGATAGAGGTGCGCGCGTTGGGCTCATCAATGAAATCGGCCGCGTTGCTGGCGTCGAAATAGACTTGCATGCAATTGGCGGGAGTTGGGTCGCCGGGCGTGAAGTCGTCGTTCTTCTCGTCGCAGGCGGCGAGGCAGAGGCCCATGGCGAGGGCCAATGATATATGCGAAAATGACTTATTCATTGTTGAAGGATAATGCAGGTTATTTGCAATACTGGCTGATGTAGGTCGTCGGGTCGGGGTTCATAGCCACGCCCTTGTTGAAGCTCTTCTCGGTGTCCGAGATGTAGAAGTTGAGCCAAGGGGCGGTGTAGCCGGACTTAGACTTAAGCTGGTAGACCTCAAGGTAGTTGGTATCGTCGAACTTACGGTCGACTTGGATGCCAAGACGCTTGTAGTCGGCAAAGAGGACATCCTCGGCCCAGAACTCGATATACTTCTGGTCAATCATCTCGCTGATGAAATCCTCGGCCGTGGTGGCGTTGCAGACATACGTGCCGCCCGTGTAGCGATAGGTGTTGAGGAAAGACTCAAGTTGGCTCTTAGCCTCGCCAACGCCACTAGTGCGGAGGGCGGCCTCCATCTTGATGAAATACATCTCCTCGACGCGCATGAGGGGCATAGCCGTCAAGAGTCCTTTCTCCTCGGAATCCATATCGGCGCCTGCGGAGCGGAACTTGAGGCCAGCGTAGGCCGGGAGGCGGCTCCAGTTGGTGGAGGCTGCGGTAGTGGTGGACGTCTCGTCCTGGAGAGTCGTCTGATACTTGTCGGAGGGCACGGTAGCACTGCCGGCATCCTCGGGATCGACCCAAGTAGTCTTGCGCCAGTCTGCAGCCGGCATCTTATCGAAGAGACGCTTGCTGATGCAGCGGTACTCCTTGGTGTAGGCGGGGAAAGCCCAAGCCGGCTCAACGGCAAAGAGGCCGGTGTAGGTCATCCAGTAACGCGGAGTCTGCTCGGTGGAGCTGTACTTGAGATCCCAAATCCACGCCTGATTGGCGGTGTTGAAGCCAGTGGAGACATCGTGCCACTGATCCGCAGTCACGGGAGAGTAGCCCGCGTTGATAACCTTGTCGGCGTACTCGGCAGCCTTAGCGAAACAGTCGGCAGCGTTGGTGATGCCGAGAGCCTTGCAGCCGTCGGCATCGGTTTCGTGCTGCAACTGGGCGGCGAGGTCGTCGGGATTGCGGAGGAAACGAGTTCCGAGATTGAGCCAGAAGCGAGCCATGAGTCCATTGACGACATCGGCATTGATATCGTTCTTCTCGGAACGGGAGTAGCCGTCGATGTTCTCCTCAGCTATAGCGAGATCGTTGTAGATGAAGCGATACATCGTGTAGAAGGGGGCGCGGGGGTTGTCCTTGCTCTCGTCGGCAGTGGTATTCTCGTCCACGAGGGGTACCGTGAGACCCATAACGCCTTCGGCGGCAGCCTGTTGGTCGAGACCATCGATACCAGTCTTGTAGAACTCATACATCATCGCGAGCTGCATGTAGCTCAGGGCGCGATATGTGCGAGTGATGGCGAGCGACTGCTTTACAGATGTCGAAGAGCCCTCCTCGGTGCGAGCCGAGAGGATACGGTTGGCGTTATTGATGAAGCTGTAGTAGTAATAGTAAGGGTAGCCGGAGTAGGAAGTCAGCCTTGTGCACGCCTCAAGGGAATACTGGTAGTTCCAGGATGTGCCAGTGGTAGGCATACCGTCCAGCATGACATCGCGCCAGAGCATGTAGCAAGGGTAGCCCCAGTCGGCCATAGCCTCGGCAAAGCTGCCAGAGGTGGAGCCGTAGGTGTCCACCTGGATCATCTTGCTCTTGAGGCCATTGACAAGTTTTGCGAAGGACTCGCTGTCCTTACTGATTTGGGATTTCGAGGCCACGTCGGTGGGCTCAATCTCATCGATGCAGCCACTCAAGAGGAGTGATGCGGCGACGAGGGGGAGTATATATGTCTTCTTGACCATTTTATTCATTCGTTGTTCGGTTACACACTAAAATTGAACAGTAAGGCCAGCGGTGATGGTGCGAGCGGGGGCGTAGGCCACGTCGCTGCTGACAGAGCCGGCATAGCTGATGCGGGGGTCGAAGCCCTTGCGCTTGCTCCAGTAGGTGAGGTTCTCACCGGAGACGTAGAGGCGGACGTTGGAGAGCTTGATGTTCTCTATCCAGCGTTTGGGGAAGGTGTAGCCGAGCGACACGTTCTGGAGCGAAAGCCAGCTGGCGTCGGTCAGGAAACGGTCGGAGGTCGAAGCCGCATAAGTGTCACCATATTGGAGGCGGGGAATGTCTGAACCGGTGTTGGAAGAGGACCAGGCATCCAGAAGATCCTTGTGGAGAGCCATGCCGGTGTAGCCGGACTCGGGCACAGCCATAAGGCTCTGGTAGCTCCAGTCCATTGCCTTGCCGCCAACAGAGTAAGCGAACGAAGCACTGAAGTCGAAACCGAAGAAGGTGACCGTGGTATTAAAGCCGCCATAGAAATCGGGCAGTGCGGTGCCGCAGTCGAAGTAATCCTCGTCCTTGGTGATGTCGTTGGGGTTGGTGGTGGTGGTCAGGTTGCCATTGGCATCGTGAATGTACCACTGCGACTGACCGTCGGCAGCGACACCCGCGTATTTGCGGAGGCGCCAGGTGTACATCGAGAGGCCCTCGCCATAGTAGTAGCTGCCGCTGGTGTAGCCTGCGTGACCATTGAGGTCGTTGTACTTATTGTCATCGTTGATGCGTACAATCTCATTCTTGTAGGAAGTGAGGTTGAAGCCGATGGTCCACTTTACATTGTCGGTGACGATGGGATCGCCCTCGAGCTCAATCTCAACACCGTTGTTGACCATGTCGCCAATGTTGGACGAGTAGCCGGCATAGCCAGAGGAGAGAGGCACGCGGACGGTGCAGAGCATATCTGTGGTCTTGCGGTAGAAGTAATCCACGCCGCCACGGATGCGATGCTTGAGGAACTCGAACTCGACACCGGCATTGGTGTTGGAGACGGTCTCCCAGGTGATGTCCTCATTGCCGATATTGTAGAGGACGAGGCCAATCTCGTTGCCCTCACCCTTCTCGATGGTGTAGGTATCGGTATAGAGGAAATCGTCGATATTGTCGTTACCGTTTTGGCCGAAAGAGGCCTTAATCTTGAGAGTATTAATCCAATCAATATCCTTCATCCAATCCTCGCGGGACATAATCCATGCGCCGCCGACGGAGTAGAAGTTGCCCCAACGGTGGTCGGGATGGAAGCGCGAAGAGGCATCGCGGCGATAGGAGACCTGGCCGAAATACTTGCCGTCGTAGTCATAGAGAGCGCGGAAGAGCCAGCCCTCGGTCTGATACTCGGTTTGCGACGAAGAGTTTGATATATAGGTGGTCGCACCATTGAGCTCCTGATTGCCGAAGTATGAGAACATATTCTTGCGGTCGCCCGTCATGTAGTCATAATCGTGCTTATAGTTCTCGTGGCCGGCCAAGAGCGATACGTTGTGGACGCCGCCGAAAGTCTTGTTGTACTTGAGGAACTCCTGGAAGTTTACGGAGTAGTAGTTGTAGTTGTACTTGTAGACGTAGCCACCCGGGTAGCTCATGTTGCCATAGCCATAGAAGGGGTTGACGGTCTGCGTCATACGGTTGGAGTTGTGGTAGACGCTGCCGTTGAGTGAGACCTTGAGGCCATCCCAGATGGAGACATCAGCGAAGCCGTCGAAAGAGAAGGAGTTGACAACAGTGTTATTGGTGTTGAGTTCGGCATCTGTAATGCCGTTGCTCTGAGTGAGATAGGGACGAATGTATGAGGAGCCGAGGGCTGCGCCATCGCCGTAGTCGCCCATCTTGCCGTACTCGTCATAGAGGATGTTGCCCTCACCATCGCGGAGGTAGACGGGATAGATGGGAGCCATAAGTGCAGCCTGATAGAAGAGGTTGTTGCTACCCGTGGCATCTTCGTCGGCCGAATTGGTATCGGAGTGAGTGAAACTGCCGTTGCCGCCCACATTGAGCCACTTGGAGACCTGGTAGCTTGCCTTGAGGCGTGCAGAGACGCGCTCATAGTCCGAGCCAACTACGATGCCCTCGTTCTTGAGGTAACCGAGAGAGGCGTAGAACTGGCCCTTGTCGTTGCCAGCATTGATGCTGAGGTTGTACTCCTGGCGGAGGGCGCGGCGGTAGGTCTCGTCAATCCAATCGTCGGGGAGGATGGTGTAGACCTCGCCATCGTTGTATACACGGGTACCGAGGGTGGCGTTGGGATTGAGTTTGCCATTGTCGCCGACGAGATATTCGCCTTCGGGGACGGTGTAGGGGATATAGCCTAGGCCACCATTGGCAGAAGACTTGTAGAGAGCCGCATTGGCGTTCTGATGAGCCTCATATGCCGTTTGACCGTTGGCAATATAGCTATTGTAGAGAGCCGCATAATAGGTCTCGATATATTCACCTGGAGAATCGATGGTCTCGTAACGTTTAGAGGCGCGGCTGCTCCAACCGACCTTGGCATCGAGGGTGACGGTAGCGCGGCCCGTGTCGCCCTTCTTTGTTGTGATGATAATGACGCCGTTTGCGCCACGCGCACCATAGAGAGCGTTGGATGCGGCATCCTTGAGGACAGTGATAGAGGCCACATCGGCAGGGTTGATATTGCTCCAGAGGCCATCGTAGGGAACTCCATCGAGGACGATAAGCGGGTCGTTGCCAGCATTGAGAGAGCTGAAACCACGGATACGGAACTCGGGCGTAGCGTCGGGTGCGCCAGAGGACTGGAAAGACTGGAGACCGGCCACATTACCCTGGAGAGCCTCCATAACGTTATTTACCTGACGCTTCTCGAGCGACTTGTTGTCCACGACACCAGCGGAGCCTGTGAAGGACGACTTTTTCTGCTCGCCATAGGCCACAACAATAACCTCGTCGAGCTCCTTGTCGTCGGCGCTCATGCTCACCTTCATATTTGGGGCGGCGGGCTGAGTCTGTGAGTTCATGCCGAGGAAATTGATAACAAGCATATCGCCGGGCTTGGCATTGGGGAGGGAGAATTTGCCGTCGATATCAGTAACGGTGCCAGAAGTCGTGCCCTGGATTTGAATTTGAGCACCGACTACAGGCTCACCTTTCTCATCGATGACCTGTCCGCCCACGGGGGTCTGAGCCATCAGGCGTCCTGACGTCATCAGCACCAGCGACGCGAATAAAAGCCTAAGTTTCATATCGTCCTTAATCTTCTTGAATAATCTTGATTTTGGAGGGAGGAGGTAGTGATTTATTACTTCAAATCCCATTTCGATTGCAATTTTATAAAACGATATGCAGATATACAAGTGTTTTTATTATTAACACCCCCATTTTTCTGATAAAAAATCAGAAATCGAATATCCAAAGTTACGTTTTGCCATTTTTCATAGGGGTATCACGTAAAAATATACAACTTTTATGCATACCCCCCCCAAAAAAAAATCCGAGCGTGCGAGACACCAAGGGAAGCGAAACGCAA
>CAVILU010000018.1:19423-21981 GCA_963643535.1 bacterium
TTTTCATAGGGGTATCACGTAAAAATATACAACTTTTATGCATGAAGCCCCCCCAAAAAAAATCCGACCGTGCGAGACACCAAGGGAAGCGAAACGCAAAAAGCCCAGGACTTGCGCCCTGGGCTTTTGTGATTGGAATATAGTTTCGCGAAGCGTGGCCTCGTTAGTCCTTGATAAGGCTGCGCCAGTCGTCTTTGCTGTCGGCGGAGAAATCTACGGTAGCCTCTCGCTCCTGCTTGTCCATGCGGAGGATGGATATGGCCTCGCCCATATATTTCTGAATGGCATCGATGAGGGGCTGCTCGGCGGGGTCGGCAAGCGTAAGAGCGTAGCCCTTGGCCATGCCGCGGCCCGTACGGCCAACGCGGTGTACGTAGTTCTCGGGCTGCTCGGGCACGTCGTAGTTGACCACGTAGTCCACGGCAGGGATATCTATGCCTCGGGCGGCCACGTCGGTGGTGATGAGCATTCGCACCTTGGCGTTGCGGAAGTCGTCGAGGGCCTTGTTGCGCTCCGTCTGAGCCATGCCTCCATGGAGTTGCGTTGATTCGAGACCCACGCGCGCCATTGCGGCCTGGACACGCTCGGCGCGGACCTTGGTGCGGACAAAGACAATGATATGGGCTTCGGGGTTCTCGCGGGCGATGCGCTCGAGGTAGAAACGCTTCTCGTCCATCGTGACGCCCAGGACTTGGTGGGTTACGTTCTTGGCCACCTTATTCTGGCTCATCTCGATGCGGACGGCGCGGTAGACGAGGGAGTATGCGAGTTCCTTGATCTTAGTATCAATGGTAGCCGAGAAGAAGAGCGTCTGACGACGTTTGGGAATTCGGCGGACGAGTTGGGCAATATCATCGTAGAAACCGAGGGCCAGCATATGGTCGGCCTCGTCGACAACGAGGATCTCAGTCTGCGCTGTATCGAGATAGCCTTGCGCCGAGAGGTCGAAAAGACGGCCGGGAGTGGCCACAATGATATCCGCGGCACCCTTGAGGAGGGCTATCTGATTGTCCTGCCCTACTCCACCATGGATGGCGACGACGCTGATATCGGTGCCCTTGGCAAGTTGCTTGATGACATTGGCAACCTGGGCGGCGAGCTCATGAGTAGGCTCCATGACGACGCAGCGGACGCCACGGTAGCCAAATCGGCGCGAACGCCTCATGAGGTTCGAGACCGCAGGGATGGCGAAAGCCGCAGTCTTGCCCGTGCCAGTCTGCGCGATGGCCATGATATCCTCGCCCTCGAGGATGTGGGGGATAGCCTTGAACTGGATATCCGTGGGGCGGGAGAAGCCCAGGGCCTTTATATTCTCCTGTAGGGCAGGCTGGAGGAGGCGGAGGTCAGTAAACTTCATTTATTTTCTGTTTACAATTGGCAATTTAGGGTTGACAATCGCTTGTGTTCTTTTTTCGAGGCGTGGCCGGTTATATCCCTGGACACAGACATTCAATACTAAGTTTAGAGCTTCTTGAGCTCCTGGCGGATGGCGGTCCAGCGGTTGGCATCCATCTTAGAGCCGATAACCTCAATGACATTGCCAGAGAGGATGGCACCAGCCGTGGCGCACTTCTCGGGCGAGAGGCCACCGATGAGGCCCCAGAGGAAGCCGGCGGCGTAGAGGTCGCCCGCGCCAGTGGTGTCGATAGCGTTGCAGGTGATGATGCCGCAGCGGGCACGCTCATGGCCTACCTTCACGAGGCTGCCACGGCGACCTTGCTTGAGGACCACGATATCGGCGAGCTCGCCAATCTCGTTGAGAGCCTCTTCATCCTCCTTGCCAGTGAAGGCCGTAGCCTCCTCCTCGTTTGCGAAGACGACATCGACATATTTGCTGATGAGGCGTTGCATAAACTCAAGGTTCTCCTCGACGGTGTTGTAGGAAGCGAGGTCGAGAATGGTGGTGAGGCCCTTCTCGTGAGCCGCCTTGAAGGCCGAAGTGATGAGCTCGGGATTTTGGACGAGGTAGCCCTCGACATAGAAATGGGTATAGCCGTCGAAGACAGACGCCGGGACGTCCTCCGCAGTGAGCTCAACAGCCGCGCCGAGGCACGTGCAGAAAGTGCGCTCGGAGTCGGGAGTTATGAGCGAGACGCAAGAGCCCGAGTGGGTATTGCTTGTCTTGAGGAGTGGCTCGATGCCATTGGACTCAAGGCTTGTCTTGTAGCGGTTGCCGAGGTCGTCGCAGCCAATCTTGCCGAGGAAGCTGGTCTGGATGCCAAGGTTCGCAAGGCCGTAGATGGCATTGGCCGCACTACCGCCCGAGACGAACGACGGCTCAAGGCCCTTGATAGCCTCTACAATCTCAGCCGAGCGCTCATCGTCCACGAGCTGCATGCTGCCTTTGGGGAGATTGAACTGGCTAAGGATATTATCATTGGGCACTCGGACGAGGATATCGACCAGGGCGTTGCCCATACCGAGAACTTTTGCTTCCACTTGAAGAAGGTTGAGAAGTTAGAATTTTCACGCGAGACGGCATAGGGGCGGACAACAGGGTGAAGTCCGTATGCGGAAGGCGTAAAAATTATTTTTATTTGTAGTTGAAAATCAGACGA
>CAVILU010000019.1:0-15262 GCA_963643535.1 bacterium
CTTGGGACTCTATTTGGTCGAGAGCCTGCTGGGCCGTGCCGTCGAGCTTGAACTCAAAGATGTAGATGAACTTCTTGGTCTCTATTACGCAGTCCACGCGACCTTGGCTTTGGCACTTCTCCGTGTAGACTGCATAGGTGCTGGCAATGCGGAGGATAAGGTAGAAAGTCAAGTGGAAATAGCGTTCCATCTCGGGCTCGGAATTTGATCGGCGCGAGGTGTACGGGATGCTGGCAAGGAAGGCCTTGAGAGAATCTCGGAACTTCTCAATATCGCCCGTGCGCAGACATTTCATCGCATTTTGAATCCAAGTGCGAGGCTCTTTCTTTGTCTTGAAATAGCCGCTCGCTATTGCGCTAAGGAAACCACGGCGCACCTCGTCATTCGGGAAGTCGAGAAGGAACGTGTTGTCATCACTATCATAATCCTTGATTGTGAGGTAGCCACTTTGGAAAATCATAGGTAGAGGCCTCTCTTTGTCTGCCCGATAATCAATGAACTCAGACCGCTCGTAATAGACGCTCGTCAATTCATCAATATCCTCATTAAAATGCTCAAGGAGGCGGATGAGGTATGTCGGGGTGCCAGTACTAAACCAATAGTCATCTATCTGTAACTTATCGAAGGTATTCAGCAGGCTAAAGGGATTATATACACCCACAAGACGGCGGCTAAAGTGGTAACCATCAAATTTCTTACGAAGAGTCCTGCGCATCTCCTCGACAGACACTTCATCGGCATCGGCCATTTGTGAGACAGATTCCGTGAAATACTTGTCAATCTCGTCCTCCGTGATGCCACACAACGTATCATACCTGGAATCCATACTGATATCCTTAGGCTGATTGAAACCGCTAAAGATGCTTACCTGCGCAAACTTAGTCACACCAGTAAGGAATACGAACTGCAGATCGGGATCCGCGCCTTTAAATGACGAGTAAAGTGATTTAAGTGTCTCACGATTAAACTCCTCAAGAGCCACAGTTCGGCCGTCGCGCTCGATAGACAAATCAGCATCAAGGACATCCAGCAAAGGCTTGTCGTATTCATCTACAAGAACCACGCAGCCCAAACCGGTCTTGGCGTGCGCCGCCGCAAGAATATCCTGCAAACGGAGACCTAAGTCGTTTGAGCATTTCTCTATCCCATAGTCGGCCTCCCATTTGCTTAACCTTCTAACAATCGCTGCCTCAAGAACGCCCTCTTTGCTGAAGTCGCCAACACTGAAGTCAAAACGGAAAACAGGGTAAGTCTTCCACTCAGTCTCAAGGCTTTCGATTGCGAGACCCTCGAAAAGCTCCTTGCGCCCAAGATAGTAATTCTCGAGAGTAGAGATTAGCAGGCTCTTGCCGAACCGCCTGGGGCGACTCAGAAAATAAACCTTGCCCTCATGAGTAAGGCTATAAACAAGGTCGGTTTTATCGACGTAGACGTAACCGCCGCTTATGATATGTTCGAAGGATTGGATACCTATTGGAAACTTCATATCAGTTCACAGTTATCTGGAGAGTTGCCACTTGCATTCTCCGCAATTATCAATTGCTTTGCAGTTGCTCTTGCAAATATAGCAAAAGGGTTTGCCGAATACAATTCACATAGTGGAGGATAATTGCAAAATCAACCCACTTAACATATTAAAATCACTAGCAGCCTAGTAGTACGTTGGCACGGTATTTGCATAATTCTCAGTAGGTGATTTTTCATAGTTTTAGAGTTTTATTTGGTTTAATGATTTACGTCGGCTAGTTGTGAAACTGGCCGACGTTTATTTTTTGCACACCACCCCGCAAAAGTCATACGCCGCAAATTGGCAAGACGCACAAAAGAGAGTATATTTGAAGCGCAAACTAAAAACGGAGGCACATAATGGAAAAAGTACTTGACTTTTTGAGGAGCCACAGAGACGTGGCTTTTGCAACAGTGGAGGGCGGCAAGCCCAAAATCAGGGTGTTCCAAATAATGCAAATCGAAGGCGAAACTCTTTACTTTGCTACTTCCACCAAGAAAGAGGTTTATCGCCAGCTGCGAGCGAACCCGAGTATCGAGTTGCTGGCTATGGAGGGCGACATATCAGTGCGCGTTGGAGGCGAAGCCGCTTTCGATGTGGAAGATGCCATGCAACGGAAGATATATGACGGATCCGCAATCCTGCAACGCCTCTACCCATCTTACGACACCATGGCCTATTTCAGTCTCAAAATCAAGATGGTAGACTATTACGACCTAAAGCCTACTCCACCCCTCTTGGAGCACTTCGAGAGGTAGAGAAACAGAATGCGAGGACTCCCCAAAACAAGGAATCCTCGCATTCTATTTTATGCAGAGCAAATCCGTCTTAGTCCGCAAGTTCGTTGCGCGAAACGTGCCAATAGGAGATGAGCACAAGAGTGCCAGTCACAGCCCAAGAGACAGGATAGACAGTCATAAGGCCGCCGTAAGTAGGGACGAGCGGGAACACCCAGAAAACCCAAGCCAGACGGAGGAGGCATGTGCCGAAAATTGTCATGACAGCAGGCATTGCCGAGTGTCCCATACCGCGAAGCGTAGAGCCGCCAATCTCATAGCTGCAAGCAATGGCCTGAGTGAGCAATGTTATATGCATACGCTCGGAAGCGAAGGCATAAACAGCCGGGTCCGAGGAGAAAAAGGAGACGAAGAAACCGTCGAAAACAGTAATCACGACATTGAGCACAAGAGTCGAGACGACAGCCATCGACATGCAAAGACGAAAGACACGGCGGCACCTCTCCTTCTCTCCCGCTCCAAAATTCTGACCTACGAAAGTGACAGCCGCGCCACAGAACGCCGCCATTACGAAATAGCAAAACTGCTCGTAGGTAAGCGAAGCCGCCGAACCTCCCATGGCCGCCGAGCCAAAGCTATTGACAGTGCTCTGAATGACAACATTGGAGAGCGAGAAGACGATGCCCTGCACGCCCGTAGGGACACCTATCTGGAGCATCTTGCGCAGCTCGGGCCAATAAATCTTCATCTTACTCGGCTCAAGATGGAAAGCCCCGGGCTCATGGAGAAGCATATAGACAACCATCGAGGCGTTGACAATATTAGCGACGACGGTAGCAATGGCCACGCCATCGACACTCATATCGAACCCGACAACAAGGATAAGGTTCAGCACCGTGTTGATGACACCCGAGACAAGCAAGCAATATAGCGGACGCCGAGTGTCGCCCATGCTGCGGAGAATGGACGAGCCGAAGTTGAACACCATGATAAATGGCATTCCGCAGAAATAGATACGGAGATAGAGAGTGGCGAGGTCAATGACATTATCGGGTGCGCCCATAAGCTCCAAAATCGGGCGGGCCACGCAAAGGCCAAGCACCATGAGGGCAAAACCGCTAAGGATGGCGACAAGGCCCGAGGTGGCTATAGCACGGCGAATGCCATCTTGGTTGCCTTGACCGATATGATTGGCAATGACGACATTGGCACCCATTGAGATGCCGACAAATAGATTTACGAGCAGATTGATGACCGGGGAGTTACTGCCCACGGCCGCAAGGGCCTCACTCGAAGCGAAGTGACCGACAACGGCCACATCCACCGCATTGAAAAGTTGTTGGAGAACGCTGCTGGCAGCGAGAGGCAGCGCAAAAAGTAAAATCTTCCGCCCAAGAGGGCCATGGAGCATATCAATTTTTTGAGACATAATGGGAGGATAAAAATCTCAATTGAATAATAAGGCTCTGAGGGGGAAGCCCAATGAACAAATAAAACTAATCAATCTTGGTAGCAAAGGCTCCAGAGAAGCCAGCCGCACGGGCCGCAGCAATGTCCTGAGCCGCACTCTCGGCCGAGGCATAAGCGCCGTAATAATAGCGCGTCACACCACGCTCAGCAAGGAAAATCGAGGAGACTTGCGAGGGGTCTGGCAACTTATCGAGAGCTGCGGGACGACGCTTGAAAGCACCGAGTTGTATACGAAAAGAAGCCGAGGGAGACTCGGCTTGTGGCATATCGACAGATGTCGCAGGCTGCTCATCAGCAGGCTGTTGGCGGTCGGCATTGGCAGTCGGCGTGTCTGCAGTGGTCTGTTGCGTAGCGGCGTCGGATGGTGTAGACGGCGTTTCGCTATCGTCGGTTGCTACTATGGGATTCGTCTCGTCGTTTTGGGATTCAGAGGTCGGAGCCGCCGCGCCGTCACCTGCGGGGAGAGGGAAGGTGCCGTCGGAGTGGACCACGTAGCGTTGGAGGCACTTGACCATCGAGGCGATGCCGCGGCGTTTGGCGGATAGAACGGCTTCGCGTTTTTCCGCCTCGGAACTCTTGATGTCAGCCTCATCTACGGATTTGAAGAGGGAGAGGGATTTATTGTAGAGTTCGGTAAGTTCTGCGGGGTCGTAGCCTGCGAGGGTCACTACGAGCACTTTATACTTGGCTTCGTAGAGCGAGAAAAGGCGATCGTATGCATCGGAGGAGAGTTGAGCGGAAGCCATGCGGTAGGCATCAGCTTTGGCCGCCAAGGCAACTGCATCCTCATCGGAAGTTTCTCGACTGATGGCAGCCGCATCGAGTTTATCGGCCTCAAGGGAGACAATGCGTCCCCAAGCAAGGAGGCTATCCTGCTCCTCGACAAGTTGACGTTGCTGAGTCGTAAAGAGATCCATCACCTCCTCATCCTCATCCCGGTGCGCATCGCGGAAGAAGACGGGTGAGTAGACGGAGAAATTGGAGGGGCGGAGCCAAGACGTGCCGGTAAGTTTGGGCGCATTCTTGTTGACCACCTTGATTTTCGAGAGAGGGGTGTATGTGCCGTTGGCAATGAGGTGGGAGACCTCGCGGATCTCGTCGTTGCGGGCGGCCTCGGTCTTCTCGGTTATCTCATCCTCGAGGGTATAGATAGCGCGCTCGGTCTTGAGGAGGTCTTGCAGCTTGGCGTTGCGCTCGATGCTGCTCGAGAGGGCCATAAAATCTTTACGCTGCTGCGCCATAAGGTTCACGAGGGAATCTTTTTGCGCCGTCGCGGTAACAACCTGACGATATGTCCGAGCCGCCTGCGCACTGCGGAAATGCTCCCATTGGGTATAGGTCAGCGAGTCGCAGATAGTGAGGTGGAAAACATCCTTGGGAGCGTAAGAGGGGTCGCGGAGCGACTGGGCGCGGGAGGACGAAGTATTTGACGATGCCGGCTGCGACAGCTTGGCACGAGTGACGAGTTCAGGATCGAGATTGAGGGCAAGGGCCGCCTGTATCTCCTCGGTAGACTTGGCGGACGAGCGGACTGGCTGTCCATCCCATGCGATTTGATATACGACTACGCTATCGGTTCCCGCCGTCTCGCGATTGGAAGCGAACCATGCGCTCTTATTAAACTCATCGGCCACGAAAAGGAAATCGTCGAAAGCGGAATTGAAAGGCACGCCCATATTGACGGGCTCGGAATATGTGCGAGTCTCGGGATCGTAGGTAGTGCGATAGATATCGTAGCCACCCATGCCGCCCGGACGATTTGAGGCGAAGTATACTGTCACGCCATCCGTCATAAGCACCGGCGCGATATCGTCCCACTCGCCTTCGAGGCCACGGAGTTTTGTCATCTCACCCCATCCGCCGATGAGTTTCTCCATCTTCATGAGGCGGGAGTAGCCATCGTCGTCAGCAATAGAGAAATAGACGGCATCGGCTCGCTCCGTCATGTACATTAAGCCATCGGGGTCGATATCAGACTGAAAGAAATGGGAATTGGCGCAAACCATACCGCACTCCTTGCTGGCGCCATAGGCTTGAGAGACGCCCTTGCGTGGCATTGTTGTCTTGCTGCCGACACGGACACCGAAAATCTTGCTGGCGAGGAGAGTGGAGTTTTGGCACTCTGTGTCGAATTGCTCAGCCATGCGGACGAGGCTATCGACTTTGCACGTCGGAGTGAATTTGGCAAAAGCAGAGCGGGCACGGTCGTATTCGCACTTTAGCTGATATGCGCGGCCGATATACAGATTTGCGTCGTTCTTGCGGAAAGAGCGGAGTTGCGCGAGGTGGAGGCGGTTGAGGGCATCGTCGAGATTGCGTCCCACCATAGCCTCGGCCGCACCATAGTAGAAATTGACTTTCGCATCGCGCTCATTGCCTTGAGCCACAGGGGCCAAGACATCGCATGCGGCGGCGTAGTCACCTTTGTCGAAGAGGGATATAGCTTGCGAGACCGCTGTCTGCGCATTTTGAGCCAATGAGGCATGGGGCAAGGCCAGTAGGGCCGACAAGGCCGCCATAGCAATGCGTATCTTATTGTTCTTCATTGGACGTTGTGTAAAATTTAAGTAAGTGTGGGAGGACGTTTTTTCTCCCAATCATCCTTTGGAGCACTGGTTACTCGTAGGAGACGTGCGTAAGGACTCGTCGGTAGACAGATAGAATCTTGGATTTCGAGACGAAACCCACATATTTTCTGTGGTCAACAACTGGCAAATTCCAAGCCCCGCACTCCTCAAACTTATCCATGACGGACTCCATGCCCTCGTCTATTGAAATGAAGGCTGGCGGGATGACCATTAATTCGCGGACAAGGGTGGAATCATATTTGTCGTTGTCGAACATTATGGAGCGTATGTCGTTGAGGAAGACTACTCCAATAAGTTCATCACGGGTGTTGACAACGGGGAAGATGTTGCGCGTGGACTTGGCAATGATCTGCACGAGTTCACCGAGTTTGGCATCGCCGCGGACGGCAGTAAAGTCGGTCTCGATGACCTTGTCGAGGTGCATGAGGGTGAGCACCGTCTTATCTCGCTCGTGGGTAAGGAGTTCGCCCTTGTCGGCAAGGGGTTTGGTGTAGATGCTCTGAGGTTCGAAGAACGCCATGGTGACGTGGGCTATGGTCGCCGCAATCATGAGGGGGAGGAGGAGGGAATAGCCATTAGTAATCTCGGCAATGAGGAAGATAGCCGTCATTGGTGCATGCATGACACCCGCCATCACGCCCGCCATGCCGACAAGAGTGAAATTGGTGACTGGCAACATAGTGCCAAAGATTACATTAAAGCCCTGCGCAAAAAAGAATCCAGCCACGCCACCCATAAACAGGGAGGGTGCAAAAGTACCACCGACACCACCGGCACCAGTAGTGGCAGAAGTAGCCACAGTCTTAAAGAGTAGAATGAGAAATGCGAAAAGAAGCACGCCACCCGTAGTGCGACCGAAAATGGTTTCAAGGGGTGAGCCACTCATAATATCACCCACGCGGCCCTGGAGGAGGAGGCTAATAGTGGAGTAGCCCTCACCATAGAGAGGCGGGAGGAGGAAGATAAGGATGCCGAGGATGGTGCTGCCGACAACCCACTTGACCCACGGGTTTGTAATCTTGCCCATCTTACCTTCGGTGAACCACATAGTGCGGGCGAAGAGGAGCGAGATGAAACCAGCAAAGATGCCGAGGAGGGCGTAGAAAGGCAAGTTGGAAAGGCTGAAATCACTTATGCGGCTCATACTGAACTCCACGTCGTTGCCCATGAACCAATAGGTCACGGCCGTGGAGACGATAGCGGTAAGCATAAGGGGCACCATGGAGGCCATGGTGAGATTGAGCATAAGGATTTCGAGTGTGAAGACCACACCGGCAATGGGGGCCTTGAAGACGCCTGCTATACCACCAGCGGCACCGCATGCCATGAGGAGGGTGACGGACTTATAGTCGAGCTTGAAAAGTCGTGCGATATTGCTACCGATGCCGGCACCCGTGAGGGCGATAGGGGCCTCGGCTCCCACCGAACCGCCGAAACCGATGGTAAAGGAGCTGGTTACGATAGAGGAGTAGATATGGTGCTTGGGGAGCGAGCTGCCCGTCTGCGAGATGGCGTAGAGGATCTGAGTGATGCCGTGACCGAGCTTTCCCTTTATGACATAGCGCACCAGCAGCCACGAGATGAGGATACCTATGGCGGGGCTTATAAGGAAAAGGAGGTTGAAATTGAGGTCTGAGAAGCTATCCACGAGGGCCTTTACCCATGCTATGGCGTGCTTAAGGGTCACTGCAGCAAGGCCACTTACGATACCCACCACTATGCTGAGGAGGATTACAAAGTAGCGTTGGCCAATCTTAGAGATTACCCACTGGCTGATGTTCTCGGCTTTAGACAGGACCCGACTTGATATGTTATCTAAAAATGACATTATCTTTCGAGGAGTGTTCCACGCAATAATACCCCGCAAAGATACAATCTTTTCGGGAAAGGAGAAACGAGGCGGGGCGGTATGGCGAGAGAATGCGAGCATCACCTAAAATAAAGCCCGAAATAGGCTATATTCGCGGATAATAAACTATGCAGAGCTCATACGAGACACAAAGAGCAGCCAGCTTCGCGACCTACCGACTGCCGGGCGAAAATATTTGCCACACCATCTGCCGCGAGCCGGAGAAACTCACCGGCATAGCCGACACGGCGGGGCGCACAGGCTTCGTCATGTCGCCGTTCGCCACGGACGGCCACACACCCGTATTATTTTTCGAGGGGGAGGCGCTGACTCACCCCACCCCACAAGCCCAACGGCCGACAGCCGCCCTGGGATGCCGCGTCGTGCCACCCGAGAGCGACCGCACGGCATACGCGAAAGCATTTGGCGCGTTCCACAGATTGGTGGCCAGCGGCGAACTACGCAAAGTGGTGCTCTCTCGCAGCGCAGTGCTGAAAATAGACCTCCGCAGTTCCGCCCACGAGATGTTCGCCATGGCCTGCGAAGCCTACCCCACGGCCTTCGTGGCCCTCATTGCTACACCCGACAACGGCACGTGGCTTATCGCCACCCCGGAATTACTACTCGAAAGTCACGCAGGGAGGCTGCAAACCATGGCATTGGCCGGCACGATGCGGACCAATGGCACTGCCGCACCCCAATGGAGCGAAAAGAACAAACACGAGCAACAAATAGTGGCGCAATATATAGCCAACGTCCTCGCCCCAATAGCCGACAAGATGGAGACATCCGAGGCCGAGACAGCGGCGGCGGGCGGACTCGTACACCTCCGCACAACATTCTCATTCACACTGCGGAAAGGCGTGTCGCTCCCCGACGCCGTACGCACATTGCACCCGACGCCAGCCGTATGCGGGATGCCCAAGGATGATGCCTTGCACGCCATAATGGTCCACGAGCATTACGACCGTGAATACTATAGCGGTTTTTCAGGTCCAATAAGTTCAAACGGCGACGCCAACCTATTTGTGACCCTTCGCTGCGCCAAGATAGCGGCCGAAGGATGCACTCTCTTCGCCGGCGGCGGACTGATGCCCGAAAGTCGCGAAAACGACGAATGGGAGGAGACGCAAGCCAAGATGGACTCCATAGGAAACATCATAGAGACACTAACCGACAAGAGCCATGTATAGCAGCATCGAGACGGTAAACATACTGACGGCGCTCCTGCTCAAACACGGGGTGCGCCACGCCGTGGTAAGTCCCGGCAGCCGCAACGCCCCCATCTGTCACAACCTCAAGGAGACGGGGCGGATAAAATGTTACCCCGTCACGGACGAGCGTTCGGCTGGATTTTTCGCTATTGGCGTAAGCCAGGCCACCGGACTCTCGCCCGTCGTTGTTTGCGTGACTAGCGGTTCGGCTATTTTGGACGTCGCGCCGGCCGTGGCCGAGGCTTACTATCAGCAGATACCTATTATCGTGGTAGCGGCCGACCGTCCCGCAGCTTGGATTGGTCAACTCGATGGGCAGACAATGCCACAGGCGGAGGCTTTTGGCAAGATGGTGCGCCGTGCGGTCTCGTTGCCCGCGGGGAATACGGACGAGGAGATTTGGCATGCCAACCGCCTTATCAACGAGGCTCTTATGGATGCCGTGGGGCCTGTATGCGGACCCGTGCTCATCAACGTACCGCTCTCCGAGCCTCTTTATGAATTTCATACTCAGGAGCTGCCCGAGGTGAGGGTGTGCAAGAGGATTGAGAGCGAGGGGCGTGACGTGGCAAGAAGTGTGGCCAGCCGACTTAACAAGGCTAGGAGACCAATGGTGGTGTTTGGCCAGACAATGGATTACAAAGCAGCGCAGGAGTTTGAGGATAGGCATAGCAAACAATTCCCCGTACTTGGCGAGGCTCTCTCGGGCGTATGTGGACTTCTCGACCCGACGGTGCACGTACTCAGAAACGCCCAAAGCATAGATATTGACGACTTCCGGCCCGACCTCATAATTTACGTTGGCGGCACACTCGTAAGCAAAGAGACCAAGCAGTTTTTGCGCTCGTGCACCGATGCGGAGACAATACTTATAAGTCCCGACGGCGAACTGCATGACGTATTTCAGAACACGACGCTCGTGGCTCGCTGCACATTGAAGGCCTTCGTAGAGGAGACTGCAGATATTGAGGGAATCAACGTAGAGACTGATTATCAAGAGAGTTGGGACGAGCTGACGATGAAGATTGCAGGAGCTATAACTCCGCCTGTTCTTGACGAGCCGCAGATGAACTGTATGCCTACGGGCTTTTCGCAATTGGCTGTAGTAAAGAGTTTTTCATTCCACTTAGGCAATTCGCAGATAGCCAACAGTTCCGTGATACGACTTGCGGACGCTACCCTTTGGAACGTCACAGAAAGGAAGATTGACTTTGATTCCAGCACATGCGAAAGAACGTTTGGCAAAGTCTATTGCAACCGCGGAATAAATGGCATCGACGGGTGCCTCTCCACAGCTGCGGGTTTCTCGGCGGCGGACAACTCACGAGAACTAAAACTTTGCGTCATTGGCGACCTCAGTTTCTTCTACGACCAGAACGCATTGTGGAACGTCAATATCGACCGCAGATTGCGCATCCTGCTGATTAACAATGGCGGCGGAGGAATCTTCAACCGATTCAAAGGGCTCAAGGGGAGCCGAGCCAAGGACGACATAGTAATGGCGAAACACAAAGCCACGGCCCGCGGAATTTGCGAAGAGAACGACATTGAATATCTCACGGCAAACGACTTCGAGGAGCTACGCCACGGACAGATATGGCTCACAGATAAAGATGCCAAAACAAACCGCCCGCGCCTGTTGGAAGTCTTCACGGACATGGACGAAGACGCAGCAGCACTGAATAAATATTACGAAAACTTAGTTACCTATTATGACAAATACTGAGAGCTCCGCAAGGGAGTGGAAAAGCATTGAGGGTTTCAACTTCAAGGAGATACTCTTCGAGGAGTGGAACCACATAGCCAAGATAACCATCAACCGCGAGCGATGGCGCAACGCCTTCACGCCCCTCACGACGTGGGAGATGAGCCAGGCGTTCAGCTATTGCCGAGAGTGCCAAGGCATCCGCGTAGTAATCCTCACGGGAGCTGGCAACGTGGCATTCTGTGCAGGCGGCGATATGAATGTCAAGGGGCGCGGCGGATATGTTGGTTCCGATGGCGTGCCTCGCCTCAATGTGCTCGACGTGCAGATGCAGATTCGTCGTTTGCCTAAGCCCGTGATTGCCATGGTGAACGGCTTTGCAATTGGTGGCGGCCATGTGCTCCACATCATGTGTGACCTTTCCATTGCGAGCGAGAACGCCATATTTGGACAGACAGGGCCACGCGTCGGTAGCTTCGATGCCGGCTTTGGTGCGTCTTACCTTGCGCGTATTGTCGGGCAAAAGAAGGCGCGCGAAATATGGTTCCTCTGCGAGAAGTACACCGCGGCCGAGGCTCTCGAGATGGGTCTTGTGAACAAAGTAGTCCCCCAGGCCGAACTTGAGGACACTTGCGTGGCATGGGCCGAGAGGATGATGGAGCACTCGCCCCTCGCCCTCCGCATGATAAAAGCCGGACTCAATGCCGAGCTCGACGGGCAGGCTGGCATTCAAGAGCTTGCGGGCGACGCCACCATGCTCTATTACACCATGGACGAGGCGCAGGAGGGTGGCCATGCCTTCCTCGAAAAGCGCAAACCGGACTTCGATAAATATCCACAGTTCCCATAAGGGAGTAAAAGATAAAACCGTGTTCCACACAACAATAGAACGCCGCACGCTCATATTCAAGCGGCCCGCCACCACGAGCCGCGGAACGTACGACACGCGCACCGTACGCCTAATCCGCCTGACTCGGGACGAGCAGCCGGGCGTAGAAGGCGTAGGCGAATGCTCGCCACTGCCCGACCTCTCGTGCGACGCCATGGACGAGACGGATTTCGACATGCTCCTCGTGGCCGTATGTGAGGATTTTTGCGAGACGGGAAGTATTGACCGTGAGGCTCTTCGCCCCTACCCCTCAATCCTTTTCGCTCTCGAAAGTGCGATGTGGCAACTTCGCCGCGGAGGATCGGAGATACTGTCCGACACACCTTTCGGGCGAGGCGAGGCAGGCATACCTATCAACGGACTGGTCTGGATGGGCACATTCGACGAGATGATGGCGAGAATGGGCGAGAAGGTCCGCGCGGGCTTCCAATGCGTGAAGCTGAAGATTGGCGGCATAGACTTCGAGCATGAGCTACAGATGGTATCGGCATTGCGCAGTTGCTTCGACAAGAGCAAGATAGAGTTGCGCCTCGATGCCAATGGAGCATTCGCCCCGACAGATGCTCAAAGGCGACTCGAAGCCCTCGCACAATATGACATACACTCGATTGAGCAGCCCATCCGCCAAGGGCAGTGGGACGATATGGCGCGCCTCTGCGCCGAAAGCCCAATCCCCATTGCGCTCGACGAAGAGCTGATAGGCATAAATGAGCCGCAGCGCAAAGCCGAGATGCTGGACAAGATTCGCCCGCAATACATAATCCTGAAGCCCACACTCCACGGCGGACTGAGCGGCGCAAAGGAATGGATAGACATGGCGAGGGAGCGAGGCATCGGAAGTTGGGTGACCAGCGCACTCGAAAGCAATGTGGGACTCAACGCCATAGCGCACTTCGCAGCAGAAGTATATGGCCCCGAAATCAGTATGCCGCAAGGCCTCGGCACGGGTCAGCTCTTCACGGAGAACATACCCATGCCCATACACATCGAGGGGCAGCAACTCTTCGTAGGCGAATAGAAAGGAGCGGAGCAAAGACATGGAACTCAACGAATTTCTTGCCGAATGGCGTTCGGACGAGCCGACTGTGACGGTACGCACAAGTGGCTCGACGGGCACGCCCAAGCTTATGCGCATCGAGAAGAGCCGGATGAGGGCGAGCGCGCGGATGACGTGCGATTTCCTGGGCCTGCACGAGGGCGACAGCGCATTGCTTTGCATGCCGTTGGATTACATTGCGGGCAAGATGGTCGTCGTGCGATCGGAGGTCCGGGGGCTGCGACTCATTGCCGTGCGGCCTTCGGCTCATCCATTTGCAGGGCTACAGGAATCGCCAGTCTTTGCGGCTGTAACGCCCATGCAAGTTTTCGAGACTCTGAAAGTTGACGAGGAACGTCGGCTTATGATGGGCGTGCGCGAGCTTATCATTGGTGGCGGAGCGGTAAACAGGGATATGGCAGCAGAGCTCAAGAGTTTTCCTAATGCCGTATGGAGCACTTATGGGATGACGGAGACGCTGTCGCATATCGCACTGCGTAGGCTTAGCGGCGTCGAGGCAAGCGAATGGTATACGCCCTTCGATGGCGTAGAGCTTTCTGTTGATGACCGCGGATGCCTTGTTATTGAGGCTCCTGCAGTTTGCTCGGAGAGGCTTGTAACCAATGACATTGTTGAGTTTGAGGAGGGCGGCAAGCGTTTTAAGGTATGCGGGCGGGCTGACAACGTCATCTGCTCGGGCGGAATAAAGATTCAGGCGGAGGAGATGGAACGGATGCTCGAGCCTTATATCAAGCAGCCGTATGTCGTGGCTTGGGAGCCGGATGAGAAACTGGGGCAGGCCGTTGTGCTTGTCATTGAGGCAGAAGAAGGAGCGATTGATACATCCAACCTCAATGCCCTTTGCCACGAGATATTGCCAAAGCATTGGGCACCTCGCTCGATAAGGATAATGAACAGCATTCCCCGTACTGCCACCGGCAAACTAAAGCGCAACTTTCTATCAGACAAAGCAAAATAAAAGGCATATGTGGCACGTAAAGACATTTCAGGAACTCACTACCGACGAGCTATACGCCTTATTACGCGTGCGCAGTGAGGTGTTCATAGTTGAGCAAAATTGCGTATATCAGGACCTCGACAATGACGATCAGACTGCAGTTCACCTTTGGAAGACAGAGGGCGACAAGATAGTGGCCATGGCAAGAGTGACGCCCGCGGGCAAGCATCTCAGCGAGAACTCGATAGGCCGCATCATAACCACCGAGCGCGGCAAGGGCCTTGGGCTTGAGCTTGTGCGCAAGGCGTTGGAGGTGGCGAAGGATCGTCTTGGAGCAAAACGGATATTAATCCAGGCACAGGAGCAGGCTCGCGGATTCTATGAGAAACTTGGGTTTGCGGCTGTATCGGAACCTTATATGCATGAGGGACTTATGCACTTGGATATGGAGTGTATGATTTAATAGATTGGCGGATATCTCATTGATGGATGTCTTGCTTTGCCAATAAGTCGTAGGGAAGCAGTGGGCCAGAAATGAATAGCCGATCTAGGGCAAGTTTGGAAGAGCCGGCAAGTGACAGTGTGTCAGTTGGCGGCTCTTTATTATGTTGATTTTAGGGAAATTTGCGGAATAAAACGACATAGCACAACACCGCATATAAGAACGCAACACGCACGTTCGTATTCTTTTTAAATAATTTGTAACAAAACACCTACCTTTAGGTATTGTTACGAAAACAGCGGAGCGATAATTTTGCGAAAATGGGTATTACGTATCAGGAATCTTCGACTTAGACAGCAAGGACAACGAGCCAGACCCTTACTCAGGAAGCTCAGACAAGAATTATGATAACTTAATAAAGATAATAACATACGACAGATAGCCATATGAAATTCAAGTATACATTATGCTATATAGTAATCATTCTTATAACAACAGGTTGTCCAGATGAGCCAATGCCGCCGACATTCATATCTGTCGACAAGAATGAAGCGTATATTCCTCAAGAAGGAGGTGTGAACACAATAACGATGTTGGATGATTATGATTTATGGTGGATTGAAGCCGTTCACATTCATAGGAAAGAATCTACATTTGATGAGAGTTGCCAATGCCAAAGCATTCGCACCGTAAAAGAACAACAGGTGTTCTTGGAGGAATTGAAGTTTGGCAGGACAAAAAAGACAAATAACAAATAGCAAAACAGCCGTCAAGTGACCATTGTCAGTTGACGGCTGTTTTATGTTATGACCGAAGAACGTCAGGAGAAACTATACTTGAACGCAATCGAGAAATTCTCCTTTATCT
>CAVILU010000019.1:15347-21518 GCA_963643535.1 bacterium
CCTTTATCTGGAAGCGTTCACTCTCGTTGTCGAAGTAACGGAACTCAACAAGGAAACGGGTGGAGAGGAAACGGTTGATTTGGACATCGATGATATTTTCCCAATCAAAACGCTTGTTGCCGTCCTTCTTGAAATACTCGTAGAAGAGCTCGACTTTTGTCGTGTAGTAGATTCCGTAAACGATGGTCTTCTTCCAGTTGGCCGTGATGGAGAAACCGTTGACGAAGTCGGCCTTGTGTCCCTCATCAATTCCGTATGAGGTTTGGTCGATGAGAGCGGTATCAGCGACTACAGTGAAGATGCCGGTGTATGGAGAGAGGAGTATAGAGAGGTCGTCTCGCTTGTAGTCCATACCGAAGATCAACTGAATGTAGGCGGGTGAGAGAAGGGTTGACTTGGGGTTCTCCTTATTGATGTCGCTGCTCTTGTAGTTTCGGAAAAGCTGCGTTTTGAAAGTGGCGAGGAAAGAGTAGTACCACTTG
This sequence comes from bacterium, assembly GCA_963643535.1. Classification (GTDB taxonomy): domain Bacteria; phylum Bacteroidota; class Bacteroidia; order Bacteroidales; family Marinilabiliaceae; genus W3P20-009. Next base: position 15,830 of record CAVILU010000019.1, read on the forward strand.
TTGACAGCGTTGAAACCGTATTTCGAGTTGAGGTCGAAAAGGTCATCGGATACACGTCCCTTGAGAGTTGAAGTGTATGTCAGACCGAGTTTGTTAGTGAAAGAGGTCTCCCACTGCGAACGGCCTTGTGAATAGATGGCCTTGAAACGGAAATCGTGGAGGAGGGAGGCAGAATTCTCACCGCCCTTAATCCAATTGTTCACAAAGAGTTGCGAGAACTGCATATTCTCCTCGCCAGTAATTTTCCAGGGTCCTTCCTTTTCCTTTGGCTTTTCGCTGATTTGGCCAGCAGCAATGATATCAGAGTCGGGGCGGAAAATCTTTGCTATCTCAGAATGATCACTCTCCTGGTTATATAGTTTCTTGCCCTCGCGGATGTCTTTGTTCGGGTCGGGGAGTTCTTCCCAAGAGTGCTCTATTTGGCCCGGGTTTGCCATCATATAATCGAGGCGAGCCTTATCGATAGGCGAGAGGCCGGAAGGATCTTTGAAGGTGGGGATGTCGCCAAAAGGATGGTTCTTTGCCAACAAGAAAGAATCTCGGCGGGCTTCTGGAGTGTATTGGGACTTATAGTCGAGATTGAGAGTTGTCGGGCGATAAGTCAGCTTAAAACTTGCAGTGTTGAGTGGTTTATAGATGGAATCTGGCTCAATAAGCGGGGCACGGCGAGTTGAATCCGTAACGCTCAGACGGAGGAAAAGGGTATCTTGAGATGGCATTATCGAGTCCGCCACCTCGATTGTCTTGGTAGCATAGGGTCGGAGAGACATCCACAACGATTGCGCCTTAGCCGGGATGGCAAGCGCAAGGAGTACTATAAGGATTGAAAGGAATCGGTAAGTCATCGTGAGAAATCTACTGTTGTCTGTAGGAGCAAAGATAAGGCAAAAGGAGATAAAGACAAAGGTGAGTAGAATAAGAAAGCCCCGCAACCGAAATTAGGTTGCGGGGCCATAAGGAATTATCTTAAGAGGGAGGCATTAAGCCTGAACCTCCTCAGCATCGAGAATTTCGAGTTCCTCACGCGAACCGACGAGGTCGTCGCCGAGACCACGGGTGCCAGTACCGGCAGGGATGAGGTGACCGCAGATGACGTTCTCCTTGAGGCCCTCGAGGTAATCGACCTTGCCCTGGATAGCGCTCTCGTTGAGCACCTTGGTGGTCTCCTGGAAGGAAGCGGCCGACATGAAGCTCTTGGTGTGGAGAGCGGCGCGGGTGATACCCTGGAGGATCTGATTTGCGGTTGCGGGGATAGCCTCGCGAACCTGCATCTCCTTGAGGTCACGGCGCTTGAGCTGAGAGTTCTCGTCACGGAGACGGCGGGGAGAGATAATCTGGCCAACATAGAAGTTGGTAGAGTCGCCCTTGTCTGTGATGACGAACTTGCCCCAGATACGGTCATTCTCCTCCTGGAAGTCAATCTTATCGACTGCCTCACGCTCGAGGAAGATAGTGTCGCCCGGATCCTGGATCTCGACCTTGCGCATCATCTGACGGACGATAACCTCGAAGTGCTTATCGTTGATATTTACACCCTGGAGGCGGTAGACATCCTGAACCTCGTTGACGATGTACTCCTGAACCTTGGTAGGACCAAGGATTGAGAGAATATCAGTCGGAGTGATAGCACCGTCGGAGAGAGGAGTACCTGCGCGTACGAAGTCCTCTTCCTGGACGAGAATCTGCTTCGAGAGGGGCACGAGGTAAGACTTCTTTTCGCCAGACTTGGAGGTGACGGTAATCTCGCGATTACCATGCTTGAGCTTGCCGTAAGATACTGTACCGTCGATCTCTGAGACAACTGCGGGGTTGCTCGGGTTGCGGGCCTCGAAGAGCTCGGTGACGCGAGGAAGACCACCGGTGATATCACCAGCCTTACCAACGGAACGAGGCATCTTAGCGAGTGCGGTACCCTGCTGGATCTGCTCGCCATCACCGACAGCGACGTGAGCACCTACAGGGAGGTTGTACTGCTTGACGAGCTCATCACCAACCATAATGTTGATAGAAGGAGCCTTAGTCCTATCATGGCTCTCGATGATGACCTTCTCAGAGAAGCCGGTCTGCTCATCGCTCTCGACCTTATAGGTAACACCCTCTTCCATATTCTCGAACTTGAGCGTACCAGCATGCTCGGAAATGATGGGGGCATTGAAGGGATCCCAATCGAAGAGCTTAGTGCCCTTCTCAACAGCCTGACCGTTCTTGACGTAGAGCTTCGAAGCGTAATGGAGCTCGTGGCGAACAAGTTCGTTGCCAGTGTTCTTGTCCATAATCTTGAGTTCGGCGAGACGGCTGACGACAATGTCAACCTTGCTGCCAGACTCCTTATCGACGAAGGGCACAGAACGAAGATCCTCAATCTCGATGATACCGTCGTACTTAGAAGCGATTTCGCTCTGAGAAGCGGCACCACCTGCGACACCACCCTGGTGGAATGTACGGAGGGTAAGCTGCGTACCAGGCTCACCGATGGACTGCGCGGCGATGACACCGACAGCCTCACCCTTGTGAACGAGGCGGCTCGTAGCGAGGTTGCGACCATAGCACTTAGAGCAGACACCCTTCTTGCTCTCACAGGTGAGAACGGAACGGATCTCAACGCTCTCGATGGGCGACTCCTCGATGGCTTTAGCCTTGGCCTCGGTGATTTCCTCACCAGCGGCAACGAGGACCTCGTTGTTGAGCGGGTTGATGACATCGTTGACAGCTACGCGGCCGAGGATACGCTCGGAGAGGGTAGCGATGACGTCATCGTTATTCTTGATGGCAGTGCAGGTAAGACCGCGGAGCGTGCCGCAATCCTCGTCGGTGATGATGACATCGTTGGAGACGTCGACAAGACGACGGGTAAGGTAACCTGCATCGGCCGTCTTAAGTGCGGTATCGGAAAGACCCTTACGGGCACCGTGGGACGAGATGAAGTACTCCTGGACGGAAAGACCCTCCTTGAGGTTTGCGATGACAGGGTTCTCGATGATCTGAGGGCCCTCGGCACCTGCCTTCTGAGGCTTAGCCATAAGACCACGCATACCACAAAGCTGCTTAATCTGGTCCTTAGAACCACGGGCACCAGAGTCGAGCATCATGTAGACAGAGTTGAAGCCCTGCTGATCGGAGCTAAGCTGCTTCATGAGGATGCCAGTAAGCTCGGCATTGACATGAGTCCAGATGTCGATAACCTGGTTGTATCGCTCGTTGTTCGTGATGACACCCATGTTGTAGTTGTTCATCACATCCTCGACATCCTGGTAGCCCTTCTGGATGAGCTCCTCCTTCTCCTTCGGGATGATGACATCGGAGAGGTTGAAAGAGAGGCCAGCGACGAAAGACATACGGTAACCCATGTTCTTGATATCGTCGAGGAAGTCGGCGGTGCGGGGGATACCGCAAGCCTTCTGTACCTTGGCGATGATGCCGCGGAGAGACTTCTTAGAGATGAGGCAGTTGATGAAGCCAACCTCACGGGGGACGATATTGTTGAAGAGGATACGACCCATCGTAGTCTCGATGAGCGTAAGCTCGGGCTTACCTTCGGCATTGAGGTCGTAAGTACGGACCTTAACCTTGGCGTGGAGGTCAACCTTCTTCTCGTTGTATGCGATCTCAGCCTCAGCGGGAGAGTAGAATACGAGACCCTCGCCGAGAGCACCCGGACGCTCCTTGGTGATGTAGTAAAGACCAAGGACCATATCCTGCGAAGGAACGGTGATAGGAGCGCCGTTTGCAGGGTTGAGGACGTTGAGAGAAGCCAGCATAAGGAGCTGAGCCTCGAGGACTGCGGCATTTCCGAGGGGGAGGTGGACTGCCATCTGGTCACCATCGAAGTCCGCATTGAATGCGGTACATGCGAGCGGGTGGAGCTGGATAGCCTTACCCTCGATCATACGGGGCTGGAAAGCCTGGATACCGAGACGGTGGAGGGTCGGGGCGCGGTTGAGAAGTACGGGGTGGTTCTTCATGACATTCTCGAGAATGTCCCAAACCACAGCAGTCTTCTTGTCGACAATCTTCTTCGCGGACTTAACAGTCTTGACGATGCCACGCTCGATAAGTTTGCGGATGACAAACGGCTTGAAAAGCTCAGCTGCCATATCCTTTGGGAGACCGCACTCATGCATGCGAAGCTCCGGACCGATGACGATGACCGAACGTGCGGAGTAGTCGACACGCTTACCGAGGAGGTTCTGACGGAAGCGGCCCTGCTTACCCTTGAGGGAGTCTGAGAGAGACTTGAGAGGGCGGTTGGCGTCGGACTTAACAGCGGTAGAGCGACGGGTATTGTCGAAGAGCGAATCGACAGCCTCCTGCAACATACGCTTCTCGTTGCGGAGAATGACCTCCGGAGCGTGGATCTCAAGGAGTCGCTTGAGACGGTTGTTGCGGATGATGACTCGACGATAGAGCTCATTGAGATCGGAAGTAGCGAAACGGCCACCATCGAGGGGCACGAGAGGACGGAGGTCAGGCGGGATGACGGGGAGAACCGTCATGATCATCCACTCGGGCTTGTTGCGGCCATTGGATGCGCGGAACCACTCTACGACCTGAAGACGCTTGAGGGCCTCAGCCTTGCGCGCCTGAGAGGTCTCGTTGTGCGCCTTTTCACGGAGCTCACCAGCAAGCTCCTCAAGGTTAACCTTTTGGAGAAGCATATAGAGAGCCTCTGCACCCATCTTGGCAATGAACTTGTTGGGGTCATTGTCATCGAGGAGCTGATTGTCCTTTGGAAGGGAATCGAGGATGGCCATATACTCCTCCTCGGTGAGGAAATCGAGCTTCTTGACGCCATCAGCCTCCTTTACACCAGGATTGATGACTACGTAACGCTCGTAATAGACGATTGTATCAACCTTCTTGGTAGGGATGCCGAGGAGGCTGCCAATCTTATTGGGAAGTGACCTGAAGTACCAGATGTGAGCGATAGGAACGACGAGCTTGATGTGGCCCATACGCTCGCGGCGGACCTTTTTCTCAGTTACCTCTACACCACAGCGGTCGCAGACGATGCCACGATAGCGGATGCGCTTGTACTTACCGCAATGGCACTCATAGTCCTTCACAGGACCGAAAATGCGCTCACAGAAAAGGCCGTCACGCTCGGGCTTGTAGGTGCGGTAGTTGATGGTCTCGGGCTTGAGAACCTCACCGCTCGACATATCAAGAATCTCCTCGGGCGATGCGAGACCGATGGTGATTTTTGAAAAGTTGGTCTTTTTATCTCTTCGAAAAGCCATGCTAATGAAATTAAGAAACCGGTAGCGCAAAGCGCTCGACACAGTTATTCTCTATATTTTAGAATAGAGTGCCAGCCAGCACGGCCGGCACTCTAAACAATCAATATTAAAACTCCTGCCCTCTGGACTAAGAATAAGACTTACGGGAACCTATTGTCCGCTGCTTATTTGTCGGGGCAAAGGAGAGCGTAACGACTACTCGAACGCGATGCTGAGGCCGAGGCCGCGCATCTCGTGCAGAAGCACGTTGAGAGACTCAGGGATACCCGGAGTTGGGAGGTTGTCGCCCTTGACGATGGCCTCGTAAGCCTTAGCACGGCCAACGACATCATCGGACTTGACGGTAAGAATCTCCTGGAGAACATTTGCGGCGCCGAAACCCTCGAGCGCCCAAACCTCCATCTCACCGAAACGCTGACCACCGAACTGAGCTTTACCGCCCAGAGGCTGCT
>CAVILU010000020.1:0-8600 GCA_963643535.1 bacterium
CTGTTAACTGTGCACTGTGAACTGGTCTATGCCCTAGGGCAAAAAAAACAAAACTCCCAATAAACAATTACCCAAAAATTCCACGGGCGGGGGTAACGCAAACTGTGAACTGTGAACTGTGCACTGTGAACTGAATTAATCTGTGCACCGTTTTAATATCTTTCGCTATATTCGCAATAACAGCTTATATCACTTAATCTTCATCCCCCCGAAAATATGCAATCAGTTTGCGTCCTATACTTCTTTTTGATAATATTTATCATTGGCGCCTGTTGCCAGTATAGTCAGCGTTGTATCGGACACCTGTGGCGGGGAAGTCTGCCTCAAACAGTGCATTGTGTAACTGTCAACTGAGCACTGTTCAGAATCCCACCACAATCAAATTACCATTCTCCACACCCGCCGACATCTCTGTATCCGTATATCGGCAAACAGTCTTAGACGTGCCGAGGATAGGCTCGATAGCGTCCACCTGCGGATGCCACTCACCCTTGCCAGGCCGCGTAAGGCAATTGTCGCGTAGCCATTTAGCTGCAGGAGTTTTGCTCATCAATCGCAGCCCGAAAGTACGCGAGGCGTGTCCCGTGCGAGGAGAGAATCCCAAAACGTTGTAGCACCAAATGCGTGTGCTGTCCACAGCCATCGCGTCAGTCCCAACAAATCGGCCGCTAATCACAATCCGCATCCCGGCAGCCTTAAGCCTCTCGACATGGCTGCAGAAACCTGCTGTATATATGTCGTGGCGCACACCAGCATCCCCATAACTCGTAGTCCGCTGACGGTCAAGATTTATCCTCACAAAGTCATACACCGCGTCCGCCGTATCAGCATCAAAAGCCGTCTTACTCTGCGATACGAAAGAGTACCCCGCCAATCGCATCATCTGTGCCACTTCCGAATGCCTCACGCCATATGTCGCAGCTCCATCCCGAGCCTTCATCTCACGGTCGGCGTATGAAGCTCCGCAACCTGGTGCATCGTCATCCACCCAGTCGTTATCAGGGTCAAAATCAAATTGGTCGCCAGTGGAGTACACGTCGCTCGCCCAAGGTGCTCCGTCATCGTCGGTAGTTACTATGCCCGCAATTTCGTTATTCTCAATAATCGTAGGCGCCGACAGTCTGTCCATTCCCTCCACGAGCAATGCCCTCTTTCCGCCTTCCCACAAGCAGGCCGAGAGGTGCTCCGACTCCATCGAGCGTCCGCCACGCCCGATAGCCACAACGTGATATGTGCGTATCACGCCATCCTGTGGCTGATAGAATGTGTAGCGAGTGTCTGAAGTCGTCCCAATAAGTCGCCCGCCTTCATATACGGCAAAACGGTCAGCTGTGGCACTCGGCTCAAGAGAGTCCACCGTGGCTACCCAAGAAATCTGTATGCTGTCCGCCCCCGCAAATTGCAGTCCTACGCACGATGGCGCAAGGGGCGCAATAGCCACGTCTTGCCCATTGAGGAACCTCGCGATGCCTTTGTATATGGCTCTCGCAATATCCCTTCTGAAAGCCGGGTGCAGTCCCATCCGCATGTCCGATACATTTTGGTGAGACAGTAACTCAAGCAGCAAGGCCGGCACGTCTGGTCGACGGCTCTCTGCATATTTCTTGTCCGCAATTCCGCGCGTCGTCCAGTCGTTGTCCCACACCCTGCGGATGTCGCTCAGTACGGACTCCATTACGCATCCTGCCAATTGACGTGATATCTGTCTGCTGCGTCCGTCGGCGAATGTTGTTTGTTTGTCTTTCTTGGTCGTTATGAGTGCGAGGGTGCCAAATGTCGAGTCGGTACGCGTCACTCCTGCGTCCGTATGGAGGGCGAAGGAGAGGTCTATGGTGATACCTTTGTCCGCCAGAAGCGAGTTCACCCACTCTCCGCGGGCATTGATGTCGTCGGTATACTCATTCGTGCCTTCGCTCAGACTCAGCACTTTCTTATAGTCAAATCCGTCTGCCTGAAGATAATAGCGTGCGGCTTCTGCCCATGCCGGCATTCCGCTCGTGCCCCCGTCGCGCTCCGTGGCTCCCATTCCGCCTCCTATGCGCACTGCGTCGGCCGATATCGTGCCGTCGCCTTTTATTACGACGCTCCACTCTCTCCCGGCCTTGAATGGCAGGCAGCCTATTGGCATCCACATCCCGCCTCCTTTCCTCTGGTCTACTCTGTATCTCGCTTCGCCATCTGCGTGGCGTACAATTACTTCCGCTCCTTCAATCGGTGATCCTGTGGCCACAGTGGGGTAGGCAAGGTAGACCATCATTGGCCCACTCGCCTCTGTAGTGCCGCGGAAGACTATCGAGTCTTCGCCGGCTTCCATTTTCTCAAATATCTTGGCTGTGCCCTTGGTAAACGGGTTGTCGCTGCCTTTTAGTGTCTCATAATGCGCAAAGCCGGCAGGTCTGCTTGCTGCCCGACGTGTCGAACTAAATCCGTCGTCCTCATCATCCACGACTACGCATACACGCGTCGTGTCGCGCTCGCGGGGCGTGAATACCATCGCTCCGGCGTTGTCCAACATCGGGATAAGGAAAGGAAGTACGTACGAAGGGGTTAAGAGGTCCTCTACGGTGGTCATGAGTCGCCCTCTCTGCCATTCCCATCGGCCAAATTTTGCCTCGTAATACCTTCCGTGGCTCGGCCAAAGTGCTATGTTGCGGCCTGTCAGTGGCCCTCCGAATCCATCATCGGTGCGGCGCACGGGCGATCCTTTTGCCGCTGTGCCAACCGTGGCTCCCGTTATAGCCACGCTTCTCAGGTCTACCTCCGAGGTGTAGAATTTGACGCTGGCCGTGGGCAACCCCGCCCATTTGCGCACACTATCCGTGGCCACTTCCAACAGGCGCGGCGTCAGGATTAGCAATTTGGCATTGTCGGACAGCTTGATACGTATCTGCGACCCGTCGACTACGGCAGTCTTGACTGTCATCGGACGGTCCAATGCGGTATACGGACCACGCAGTAGGCTGACAAGGGTGTCGGCCTTTATCTTCTCTTGTATTGATTTTACTTGTGCGGTGGCGAGAACTGTCGATGCGGCTATTGCTGCTATCGTTAGGCTTAATGCCTTAATAAATCTCGATGTAAACAACCTTCTTGTCCTCCTCGAAATACTCTATGCCAGGAAAATAAGTGGCTATGTCGCACCACGCTGCGGTCTTGTTGAACGGCTTGAGCTCGCCCTGCAAGTCTCCACCCTTGAGGTAGAGTATGCCATTCATGACGGCGTTGCGCTGCTTCTTGCTGATCAGGTGGCGCGTAAGGTGCACAAACTCTGGCAACTTGGTTACGCCACGACCTGTCACGAAGTCATATTCGCCCTTCATCTCTTCCGAGCGCGACTTGATAGCCGTCACGTTGGTCAGCCCGAGGCTCTTTGCCACCTCCTGGACCACCATTATCTTTTTGCCAATGGAGTCTACAAGCGTAAATTCACACTCTGGGAACATGATTGCCAAGGGTATGCCGGGGAAACCACCGCCCGTGCCGATGTCCGCAATACGGGTGCCGGGCGTGAACCGTGTATATTTGGCGATGGCCAGCGAGTGGAGCACATGGTGCGTCATCAGCTCGCCAATATCCTTGCGCGAGATGAGGTTTATCTTAGAGTTCCAATCTGTGTAGAGCGGCTCGAGCATGTCGAATTGCTCTTTCTGCTTGTCGCTAAGGTCGTGGAAATATGTCTCTACTATGCTCATCGGTTCTGGGCTGTCTCTGTGTTTTTCAATATGTTATATAGCAACTCGCGGCTGCGGAAGAGCTGTGCCTTGACCGTGCCTATCGGCATATCTAGCTCCTCGGCAATCTCCTCATAACTGAGCTCCTTGAAATACCTGAGCTCTACGAGGCGCTTATATCGTGGCTTGAGCTTGTCCACCACGGCGCGCACCGTCTCTACGGTTTGGCTCCTGACCATACTCTCCGCAGGGTCCGGACCCTCGTCAGTTATGGTTATCTGGTGAGAGCCGCCCTCTTCCTTGTCCTCATTGTCCTGGTCTATCGACACCAGCTTGGCACGTTTGCGCCTGAGGAAGTCGATACCATTGTTCGAGGCTATCTTGAAGAGCCAGGTCGAGAAGGCGTAGTTTGGCGAGTAAAGCTCAATATTACGGAATGCCTTGCCGAAAGCCTCTATCGTGAGGTCCTCGGCGTCTATCTTGTTGCCCACCATCTTGAGCAACATGAAGTATATCGAGTCGCGATAGCGCGAGAGCAACTTGGCGTATGCTTTCTCGTCGCCATTCTTGGCGCGCTCCACGAGCTCAATGTCGTAGAGAGCTTTGTCGGAGTGTGTGCTTGGCGTTATTTCCATGTGTTGCGGCTTTGAGTGGCTACGCCTGTTACCCAGGCGAGGGTCTGCATGCATGGGACGGCTATGTCCATCGGCAAGGCGAGCAACCACATCTTGCTCTCGCCCATTGCGTTGGCTGATATGCCCATTGCCGTGTATATCAATATTGTGCGGATAGCTACAGCCGTGCAGCCCGCTATCCAAAGTGTGTCGATGTCACATACGAGGCCGACAATGATTGCCGTGGCCACGCCCACCCAGAATAAGAATCGGCTGATGACTTCTGTCGTCAACCAGAATTTTACCACGCCCGGGTAGAGGGAGCATGTGGTGAGGTGGCGGCTTTTCTGTGCGGAATACGCGCCCCAACTCTCCTTGGGCTCGCTAACTGTGTGCGCCGGAGCCTCGAATACGCATGCCGTGTTGGCTTTCGTGCCCATCTCACTCACGAAGAGGTCATCGTCGCCCGACATGACGTTCAAGTTGTTGCGGAACTTGGAACTGCGGTCGAAGAGCTCCTTAGTGTAAGACAAGTTTCGCCCCACACCCATAAAAGGCTTGAGGGCTTTTGCAAATCCTATGTATTGAACGGCGTTCCAAAAAGTCTCGTACCTTATCATTAAGTTAAGCAGTCCACTGTGCTTGGCATATCGTCCGTAGCCCAGGACCATCTCCTTGCCCTCCGTTCCATACGCCTCGGCCATCATCGTGAGCCAATTGTCCGATGCCGGCACGCAGTCCGCGTCTATGAAGATTATATGGTTGAATTTGGCGGCCTTGATGCCCACCGTGAGGGCCAACTTCTTGCCGTGCTTAAACTTGTTGTCGCCAGGTATTGCGGTGGTATACACCTCTTTATGCTGCTCTCTCATCTTGGCAAGGAGCATTGGGCTGTCGTCCGTCGAGCAGTCGTCTACAATCACGATCTGTTTCTCCGACGGGTATTTCTGGCTGAGGAGGGCGGGGATCAGTTTCCGCAAATTCTCCTCCTCGTTGCGGGCGCAGATTACAATGCTCACGTCCGGCAGTCTGTGCGACATGTCGCGGGGCTTCTTGCGAACCCTGAACATGAAGTATGCCCAGTAGAATATCTGCCAAGCAAGGGCTACGCCCAAGATAGACACAACGATTATTTCTGTCGTGCTCACGTTTTCCGTTGTTAGTTCTTGTTAGGAGGCCGCTTCGCAAGATGACCTGTCTGCCACCCCGGCGGTACTTTCCCTTCCCCTACTTAGTTTGCAAATGTAGTCAAAATATCTTTTTGACGTTGTCTGCGTAGGACTAAAAACTTTACAACGTCTTGACAAAGCACATTTTCTGTTTATGCCGCTCGTTCGTGAACTCTTTCACTATCGATGCCGCACGGTCGTTGTCGCTCAGTATCGCGGTGGTCTCCACATAGCGTATCCCGCGGCTCGCCATGCGCTCTATGAGGCACTCTATGAGAATTGAGAAGGCCCCGCGCCTCCGCGCCTCGGGCAATATGGCCGCCAGCAATATCTCGGCCTCCGTAGATCGCTTCATTGTCAGCCAAATCTTTGTGGCGTCTATCAATCCTATGTCGCCCCATGCGTCGCGCAATGGCTTGACTATCGACGGCATGGCAATTATAAATCCAACAAGCTTCCCTCCGTCCCGTTCGTCCGCCACGCTCACCACGAACCTGTGGTCCAATACGTCGATAAACTGGTCTACGTAGAATTTCTTCATCTCGTCGTCGAAGGAATATGTCCCAAAGAGCGGCTCGAAAGACTTGTCGAAGAGGCTCATTAGGTCTCCCGACAGTTTCTTCATCTCGTCGAGCGAGGAGAATGTGCGCAGCTTGAGCCCGAAACGCTCACTGGCGGTATCGGCTATCTTTTTAACCTTGGGCGGCACCGTGAATGGCACAGTCAGCCGATATTCATACCAATCCTGTAATGCCTCATATCCCTCGCCCTTGATCATGTCGACGTAATACGGCTGCGTGAGCGATGAACCCATGGCCGCCGGACGGTCGAATCCCGCCACTGTGAAACCCTGCTGGTCGAGGTTGCTGAAGCCCAGCGGCCCTGCTATGAACTCCATCCCTTTCGAGTGGAGCCAATGCTCTGCGGTCTGCAAGAGCATGTGAGCCACGTCATTGTCGTTCTCACACTCGAAGCGCGAGAAGCGACCTGTCTTGTTGCCCCTCTTTTCGTTCCATTTATGGTTTATTATGGCGGCTATGCGTCCCACGCACCTTCCGTCTTCCGCCACGGCTATCCACCGCATGACGTCGCAGAACTTATATGCCGGGTTCTTGGCAGGGTCAAATATGCGGCGCTCGCCCTTGCGGATGGGGGGCACCCAGTTGGTGTTGCCCTCATAGAGCCTGTATGGCAGGTTGATGAAGAGTTCGGCATCGGCCTCTGTCTCTACGGTTCGTATCGCTGTCATAGTTTCTGCATTTTGGTGTGTGGGGGGAAAAGATTGGGGAGTTTTGTGCGTAAGGGATTAAGTCCCTACTGCTTAATCTTCTTTGCGAGCTCGTAGTACGATATGTACTGGTGGTGCTCGAAGGCGTCCTCGGCCTTGTGCGGGTGCTTGGCGTAGTACTCGGCGTCGGGCATGAGGATGTAATATTGGCCGCAACGGGCGTAGTTGGCGCAGTCGGAGTAGATGGGCTTGCTGAACCACGTGTTGCTCTCTTCGAGCATTCCGCCTACCGTGCCGCCCAGGTATTTTGTCAGGTTCTTCACGGATTTGCTCGTCGGCTTGTTGAGCCTGTTAAAGAGGAACTTGACCTTGAGTTTGCTGATGGCGTTCATGCTCGCTGTCAGCTCCTTAAGGTGCGTGAAGGGGTTTGTCGGGCGGAAGTCCGATATGCGCTGTACGCTCAGCGGGGTCTCGGGCACCCAGTCGTCGGCGTTGATCACCGTTATCGACCATCCGCTTTGAGTCATCGCCTCGTAGTGGAGGGCGAAGAGGTAGTCGCCCGGTTTGGGTGCCGCGCTGGCGTAGGTCTTGAATGTTATGTCGGCTGGCAATGTGCCTTTGGCTTGCATCCTGCGGAGCATGGCTGTGGCGAGGTAACTCAATGCGCCGCCCTGGCTGTGCCCGACAATGAGGAAGTTGCGACATCCCGCCTTATAGCACGAGTCCACTTTCCCTTTTATGTCGTCCGCCATGGTCATAAGGCCTGCCACCCATCCGGCGTGTACGTGGGCAGCCGTGTCCGCGCAGAGGTCATAATCCTTGTCCGCGCCTACGTGTACGGTGCCTACTGCGCTTACCATTCCTGCGTTGAAGTTGGCTGTCCAACTCTTGAGCGTCGATACAGTGGCGCGCAGCATTATGGCGCATACCCCGCGGTCATCCTGCCACAGCTCCCACTTGTTGTCGAAGCCCGTCTTGGGGGCCAAGTATATCCTGTGGAATTTCTCTGGCGCGGGACACAGGTATTTTGTGTCTACGCTCAGGCTGTCCATGTGCGAGGTTATCGAGAGGCACTCGATATACTCGTCGCGGTCGAAGCCTGGCTTAAGTATCTGTGCCGATGTGCAGACGGCTGTCATAGCCATCGCCGCGGCTGCCAATGCTATCCTCTTTGTTCTCATTCTGTTATCTTGTCGATGTGTTTGTCTGTATGTTGTCTTTTGACGGGCGTGTTTATTTGGCTGGAGCCACGAAATCGCCGTTCTCGCTTACCTCGCGCTCGGGGTGGAGTTCCTTCTCCGCTTTGAGGTATTTCTGGCTCAGGATAGAAAGGAAATGGCTTATGCGCACTATGGCATTGGTTGTGTCGGCCAACACTGTCTTGCCCTGTAACTTAAGCAGATAGTAGTCGTAGATCGCCGTTAGGCCCAGCAACACGTGCTGCATCTTGTCCCCATCTTTAATCTTGGTCATGAGGAGGCTAAGGTCGGGCCATGCCGTCTGGAATGCGTTCTGATATGGTATCTCATCGGGCTGAGTCAGCAGGTAGAGGTGGAAGTTGTACATGTCGTTGGCGAGCATGTCCAAAATCTGCAGATGGCCTCCCTCCTCCTTATGCTCTTTGCGCATCATCTCGCACAGGTTGTCCCACCAGTCGTATAACTGCTGGCGCGACGCGGGGTCCGTTATGCCATATTTGGATATGACGTTCTCCTCGATGCGCTTGATGTCCAATCCATTGGCGCGTATCAAGTCTTCGACGTTCCACATGTAGAGCACATACTCTATTATGCTCTCTTTTCGCTTCTTCTGGGCAATAAACATATCTCTTCAGTTAACAGTTTACAGTTAACAGTTAACAGTTCCTGTCAGTTTTGTCGGGTTGACGGCTTGGTGTTGAGAAAATCAAACAGTGCAA
>CAVILU010000020.1:8610-21328 GCA_963643535.1 bacterium
GTGCACAGTTTATGCAGTTCGCTGCTATGAGTTCTCTGAATGTTTCTTTCTAAGATCTGAGAGATGCCTTCTGCGGAGGCCTGTTTAATTGACTTGAGCAGCAAGCAATTGAAACGAGTCCACACCCGGTAATTGTCAATTGTCAACTGTTAATTGTCAATTGAAAAGTCGTCGTCGGCAAAGAGCTCGTCGTCCTCCTCGTCGTCAAGCCACCCGTCGTCCATAAAGTTCTCCATGTCGCGACGCTCTTTCTTTGTCGGGCGACCAAGTCCTTTCTGACGCTGCATGGACATCTGGAGGTGGTATAGCTCAATGAGTTCCTGCTGATCCTTGGGGGTTACCTCTACTATGTGGTCCTTCACGAGCTTTGCGCCCATGCGGCTCTGCGCGAGTTTTATTATCTCGAAGGAGCGCGTGGCGGCGGGCACCTTGATGGCTACCACGTCACCAACTTTGACGTTGCGCGAGCTCTTGACCTGCGTCCCGCCCATCGACACCTTGCCTCGCTTGACGGCCTCGGCGGCTATCGAGCGAGTCTTATATATCCTTACGGCCCAGAGGAATTTGTCTATTCTTACTGTTTCGGCCATATGCCTCTCTTTTTCTCTGTTACTTGTTGTTGAACTGGGTCATGGTGAGCTGGAGACCTATGCAAACATAGGTGCGGATGCACTCTGCGGCAAGCTCCATGCGCTCATCTACCATGGCTTTCTCGTCGTCGTCCCACGTGCCAAGCACGAAGTCTATCTGACCGCCGCGCTTGAACTCGTTGCCTATGCCAAATCGCAAGCGGGGGTAGTTCTCCGTGCCGAGCAACTCGGTGATGTTCTTCAGTCCATTATGTCCGCCGGCACTTCCTTTGCCCTTGAGGCGAATCGTGCCAACGGGCAACGCGAGGTCGTCTACAACCACCACGATGTTCTCGGGTGCAATCTTCTCTGCGTCGGCCCAGTAGCGTACGGCCTTGCCGCTGAGGTTCATGTATGTGTTGGGCTTGAGGACTACCAAGTCGCGACCCTTAATCTTTATCTTGGCCACGTCGCCATATCGCTCGCTGCTAAAGCTTCCGCCTGCGTCGGATACGAGTCGGCTTACGATGTCGAAACCGGTGTTGTGCCTCGTGTGGGCATATTCGTCGCCTATGTTTCCAAGGCCTACTATGAGGAATTTCATACTCTTATGCGTTCAGAACTGATTCTATAACCTCGCTGAAGACGTCTTTCTCTTTCATTCCGGCTGCGCGTATCTGCTGCGGGATGAAACTCGTGGCCGTCTGGCCGGGGGTGGTGTTTATCTCGAGTACGAAGGGCGTGCCGTCGCGCTTTACGATGAAGTCGATGCGTACGATGCCTTTCATGCTCATGAGGTCATATACGTTGGCGGCAATCTCTTTTACCTTGGCCTCGACCTCTTTGCTTACCTCCGCGGGGGTTATCTCCTGTGTCTTGCCGGGGGTGTATTTTGCGTCGGTGTCGAAGAACTCGTTGCTGGTGCGGACCTCGGTGAGGGGGAACACTACCGTGCGCTCCGCCGTCTTATAGAGTCCGCATGTGAGCTCTGTGCCGTCCATGAAGGCCTCGATAATTACGTCGTCACTCTCTTTCTGCGCGGCCTCGATGGCGGGCATTATCTGCTCCTCGCTCTTGACCTTGCTTACGCCAAAGCTCGATCCCGCAGCCGAGGGCTTCACGAACATAGGCAGGCCAAGCCTCTCGACGATTGCGCGTGTGTCCACTTTCTGCCCCTTGCGTACCCTGACGGAGTCGGCCACGTTCACGCCAAGCGAACGCAGATAGCTGTTGCACACGAACTTGTCAAACGTCATGGCTCCCGTGAGGGCGGGGCATGTGGAGTGGCGCAAACCTATCATCTCGAAGTAGGCGGGCATGAGGCCGTTCTCGCCTGGGATGCCGTGAATAGTGATGTACGCCATGGCGAAGGTCTTCTTCTCGCCATTCTCGGTATATGAGAAGTCGTCGCGGCAAATGGGGTAGCGGCCACTCTCGGGCTCGGCTGTCCACTCCGTGCGGCTGATTTTTACGGGTATAAGCTCGTAGCGCTCGTGGTCCATCATGCCCATGAGGCCGTCTTTGCTTCGTGCACTTACTTCGGCTTCGCTCTGGTAGCCGCCGTAGACTATGGCAATGCGCTTTTTCATCGTTTCTTCTGATTTTGATGGCTGGGGTGGTGGGGGTGCTTTGCCCTTTTTCGCTCTCAGCTATGCTGTTGTCTTTTCTGTTTCTTATCTCTTATCTGCCGGAGACGTATTTGCGCCACTTCTCTATGACGTCGGTCATGTCGGCCGCAACCTCTGAGTCGAACCTCATCATCTCGCCCGTCTCGGGGTGGGTAAATCCGAGGGTCTTGGCGTGCAAGGCTTGGCGTGGCAGTGCCGTGAGGCAGTTCTGTACGAATTGGCGATATTTGGGGAATGTCGTGCCGCGGAGTATCTGGTCACCTCCATAGTGTTGGTCGCCAAAGAGCGGATGACCTATATGGCGGAAGTGGGCGCGGATCTGATGCGTGCGTCCTGTCTCCAGTCGGCAGCGGACCACCGATACGTAGCCCAGTCGCTCGAGCACCTCATAGTGCGTCACCGCGCTCTTGCCTATGCCGCTGTCTTCGGGGAATACGTCCATAATCTTGCGGTCGCGGACGCTGCGCCCGATGTTGCCGCGTATGGTGCCCGTGTCGCTCTCCATAAGGCCCCAGACGAGGGCTATGTAGCTGCGCTCGGTGCTCTTGACGAAGAACTGATGCGCCAGGTTCAGCTTGGCTTTCTCTGTCTTGGCCACCACGAGCAGGCCCGAGGTGTCTTTGTCTATGCGGTGTACGAGGCCCGGGCGCGGATCTTTCACGTCCTGGAACATTGGCAGTCCGCGCAGGTGCCACGCGAGGGCGTTGACGAGGGTCCCGTCGTAGTTGCCAAATGCGGGATGTACGCACATTCCAGCGGGCTTGTTCACCACGAGCAGCGAGTCGTCTTCGTACACGATGTCCAGCGGTATGTCCTGCGCCACAATCTCGATCTCGCGAGGCGGATAGCTCATGACGATGCTTATCTCGTCGCCTGGCTTGACCTTGTAGTTGGCCTTTACGGCCTTGCCGTTCACGAGTATGTTGCCTGCGTCGGCCGCCGACTGCACCTTGGTGCGCGACGAGTGCGACACGTGGTCCACTATGTATTTATCTATCCTGATGAGGGTCTGACCTCCGTCGACGGTGAAGTGAAAGTGCTCATATGTGTTCTGCCCGCCCTCGCTGTTCTCCTGCTCGGGGTCGGCGAACTCCATGTCTTCCAACTCGTCGTTCGTTTCGTCTTGCGCCATTTTCTGTTATATGTCTCGCTTCTCTTCCCTAATGTTGCTGCTCTCTTCCCTTATTCCTCGGGCAGGCTGCTTGCCACTTTCTCCGCATTGCTTGTGAGCCAAATCGTTACGGATGTCCATGAGTCGACTTCGCCACTTGCGGGAGTGGGCGACTGCTTATATACTATGGCCATGGCGGAGTCCGATGCCGTGTGGATTGTCTCGTCGCAGATGACGTTGCCTGCCGTGAGCGCCGCTCCCGCCAGTTTTATAAGCGCGTCGTCATACGGGATGCCTACAATGTCGGGTATTGTCGTCAGCCCTCCAGCTTGTCCATGACCAACTACGAGGTTCACTGCCGTGCCTTTGGGCAGTTTCTCGCCAGCCTTGATGGGCTTGTTGCCTATGAGCTGCTTGAGTACCAGTCCGTCGTAAGGACTCGGCACAGAGTCTACATGGCCAATCGTTAGCCCTGCGTTCTGAAGGTTTACCACGGCGTTGCGGTACGAGTAGTTCACGAGGGCTGGCATTCGCGTCATCTCTTTTGAAAATGCGTTGATTGTCACGTATATAGTACGACCTTTCTTTACTTTCTTGCCCGCCTCGGGGAGCTGGTCTACGATGGCGCCTGGCTTCTCGCCTACGCGGTAGATGGAGTCGATCACCACCATCGTGAGGTCGCCATTGCGCACCTCATTCCGCACCTCCTCCTCGGTGTGGCCGAGCAACGAAGGTACCACTACTACGCGGCCGCTCGTGGTGTAGATGCCCAACGCCCAGTTGGCCAAGACGAGCAAAAGGATGGAGACGACGATGGCTATGCCCACCTGCGCCCAAAAGATCTTTGTCTTCAGAAACTTCAAAAAGTTCATACCGATACGGTTAAGTCATTCTTTCTCCAAAGGTAATACTAATTCGCGACAGATTTCGCAATATAGCACCTTTCCAAACGCCAAAAACAAAAACAGTTCCGCACAAGACTCCCGTCCCCAAATAAAAATCCCATAAATCCCATCCGAGCGAAGAACAATGCCGCCAACACCCCAAGCACCTACCCCCAAAAAAGCGAAGTAGCAACCAGTGGGCAAAAAAACGGCCAACCCACGGTAATTGTTAATTGTTATTTGTTAATTGTTAATTGCCAAGTTTGTGTGCACAAAAAAAGCCCCGAATCTCTTCGGAGCTGATTTCTCTGACTATTCAGTCTCAAAGACTAATAAGCCTTGCCCTTAGCCTCGTCGGAAACAGTGAGCTGCTTACGACCCTTGGCACGACGGGCAGCCAGAACGCGGCGACCATTTGCAGTCGACATCCTCTGACGGAAGCCGTGCTTGTTGATGCGCTTGCGGTTCGAAGGTTGGAATGTCCTTTTCATCGTACGATTACTTTAATAGATTGAATTCAAATTCGGGCGCAAAGTTACGTATTTCACTGCTATTACGCAATAAATCCCCCCAATTTTTCATCCCATATCTTGCTTAATAAGTGTTTCCTCCGCTGTCTCTCAATGCTTTCCACGTCTCCACATCCAGCCCATAAACTCCACTCCGTCTATGAACCACATGACCAATAAGCCACAAAAACGCAGTTCAGAATGCCCATAACCAAGAGATGCCATAAATAAAAATCATAAAAGCAGTCCCCCAAAAACAGCAGCTCCACAAAAAACAGTAGTCCTTAGAAAAACACTAGTCCCCCAAAGAAAACATCAGTCCACAAAAAATGAAACCAAAAGACAACCAACAGCGAACAACGAAACAGCCAACTGTCAATTGTCAATTGTCAATTGTCAATTGTTTCTGTGTCTCTTGATAACATTGTAAGCCTTGAACATGCCCAACTCGCCAGCTCGGCTGAGGTCCGCCACTCCCTCTTCATCTCGTCCGAGGTAGATGCGGATAATGCCGCGGTTGAAGTAAGCTTCGGCAAACTGGTCGTATATATCAATAGCTTTGCTCAGCATGGCCTCTGCCTCCTCCATCTGCTTTCGCTGGCAGAGCACGAGACTCATGTTGTAGTAGGCGAATTCGTTGTCCGGCTCCAGCTCGGCTACTCGCTCCAGGTCTTTCATTACGAGGTCGTAGTCGAGTATCGTTATGTCGTGCCTAATGCCCTGACTGCTGGAGCCACCCATAAGGCCGCCGCTCATGTCGATGTTGGGGCTCGTGCCGGTGTCCATGTCGCGTATGGTCTCTACCATCTTATACCTTGCCGCCGCGCGGTTGAAGAGCGCCACCTTGTTGTTCGGGTCCTTGAGCAGGCATGCCGAGAAGTCCGTCAGTGCACTGTTGTAGTTCATGACAATGGAGTAGAGCGTGCCGCGAAGCAGATAGAGACTCGGGTCGCCCGGGTCCTCGTCTATGCGTTTGTTGACGTCGCCTATCATGCTGAATACCTTGGCACTAACCTCGTCGCCTGCCACTTCGCGGTTGGTCACCACCATCTTGCGCTCGGCAAGCCCGAGGGCGTTGAATTCCACAACCGACGGGCTGTAGTATGGCGCGTTGGGCAGCAGCGTGTCCGCCGTGAAGAACGAGAGACTGAAGGCTGGTTCGAGGTCTATCACGATGTCGCGATCCTGTACTCGGCCGCGGATGCTCTCCTTGTTCTCCTGGCGCAACTTGTCGTCGTTGTCCCCGAAGTCGGCTACGACTACCATCTGGTCATACTTGCGCATGTCGGTGTCGCTCTTGCCGCGTGAGCCTTTTTTGCCCTCACTCTCAGCTTCCTTGTTGTCGCTGCCTTTGTTGTTTTTCTTGTCTTTTGAGCTGCCGCCAGCGTTGGCCGTCTGGTTGTTGTCCTTGGCGCGCTTGGCTTGCTCCTCCTCGAAGGTCATGGCCGTCATGTAGTCCATCTCCGAACCCTTGATATCGCCCATCTGCCGTTTTACGATAGCGCGCTGCGCATAGGCTGTGCTGAAGTCGGGGTGCTTGGCTATGATGATGTTGAGGTCCTGGAGGGCGTTCGTCGTCTCGCCTGTCTGTATGTATATCAGAGCCCTGTTGAAGAGCGTGATGTCGTCACTCGGATCCAAGGCCAACGCGTGCGAGAAGTCGTCGGCGGCGCGGTTGAGGTCCCCAGCTTCGGCGCGCAGGAGGCCGCGGTTCTGGTACGCCATCTTGTTCTTCGGGTCGAGGCGCAGGGCTTCGTTGAGGTCGGCTTCGCACCCGCGCATGTCGTCGAGGTTGTATTTTGTTATGGCTCGGTTGACGTATACGAAGGCGTCTTTTGGGCGCAGCTCCGCCAAGTGGTTATAGCTCTCGAGGGCCCCGGCGTAGTCCTTTGTCTGATAGCGGAGCATGCCGAGGTATGTATATGCGTCGGGTGAGTAGGCGTTGAGCTTCACGGCGCGGCTGAATTCGTTTAGTGCCAGGGCGGTGTCGCCTTTCTCTACGAGGGCTATGCCGCGGTAGAGTATGGCCGGCACGTTCCTTTTGTCGAATTTCAGCAACTTGTCATATTGACTTATCGCGGTGTCATATTCCTTGAGGTTGATGCTGGCGATGCCCGAGTTCATGAGCATATTGACGTTCTCGGGCTCGTATGAGAGGCCTTTGTCGAAGTCGTCTCGCGCCGAGGCCGGTTTGTCGAGTCGCAAACGGGCTATGCCGCGCAAGTTATACGCCCCCAGCAGGAAGGGGTTTATCTCTATGGCCACGCTGCAATCCGTCTCGCAACCCGTGAGGTCGTCGAGGTAATACTTGGCTATGGCGCGGTAATAATACGGGTCGGCCAAGTATGGCTTCACTATTATCACGCGGTTGAAGTACTGTATCGAGAGCACGTAGTCCTCAAAGTAGAGGGCGTTGCGGCCTATCTGCATCATGCGGTTGGTGTTCACCTGCGCCTGTGCCCCAGTGGCGGCGAATGCACTGAAGGTGAGTGCGGCCACTGCCGCAATTGCTGTGCGTAATGTCCTATAAATCATCATAGTCGTCGTCGTCTCCTGCTTCTATGCGGTCCGCCAGCCGGCGATACATTTCTGCTTCATCTTTGCGGTCGAGGTGGTCGCATACGCTCACCATCATCCTCAGGACTTCCGGGTCCGGCTTGTTGCTCGACGAGATTACCTCTGTAAGGTCGCGCTGAGCTTTCTCCCAATGCCGAAGTCCCAAATTTCCGCGGGCGCGGAGCGTTAGTGCCTCGCGCAGTTTTGTCTTGTTCTTGATGCCTCCGGGGCGTAGGGCTATGGAGACGTCGGCCACGCCCTGCTTATAGTCGCCTTCGTCAATCTCCATTTCGGAGCGGAGCACAAGGGCGTCGGCGTAGTCAGGTGCCAAGCCTATGGCTTTGTTTACGTTGGCTTTGGCGGAGCGCGGGTCTCCGTATGTGCGTAGGCACTCTACGGCCAGCAAGTAATATTCGTAGGCGTATTCAAAACTCTTCTCGCGTAGCTTGCGCTCTTTCTCGGCCAATCGCTCTACGTCGCTCTCCAGGCGGCTTATGGCTGTGCCTATCTTGTGGGCAATGAAGCGGCGCGTGAGGTCGTCCTTCATCTTCTCAGGCTCTATGGTCAGGAATTCGAGGAGCAAACCTACGGCTTTGTTATAGTCGTGCGAACGGAATGCGTCTCGTGCCTCGATGGCAAGGCTCTGCGCCCTGGCCGTTTCGAGCTGACGGTTTATAAGCACTTGGTCGTTAGCCCCGTACGAGAAGTCGCGCACAAAAATGTTGGTCTTTATGTCGCCCATTGTGATAGGTTGACGTAATACGATGCCTCCCAATGAGCGGCAACGGCTGAGGGCCACATACACCTGTCCGCATGCAAAGGCTCCGCGCCCAAGGTCTATTATGACGTTGTCGAACGTCAGGCCCTGACTCTTGTGTATCGTTATCGCCCATGCCAATTTAAGCGGCAACTGGGTATAAGTGCCGAGTACTTCCGACACCACCTTATGCTCCTTCTCGTCATACCGATACTTGACGTTCTCCCAAGTCTCAGGCTCTACGAAGAACATGTCCATAATGTGGTCCCCGGTGTAGGAGTCTACCTCCGCACTCTCCACTTCGACCCACGCTCCGTCATTCTCAAAGCGCACAATGCGTCCGACAGTGCCGTTGAACCAGCGCTTCTCTTTGTCGTTGCGCACAAAGACTACTTGCGCTTCGGCCTTGAGCGTGAGCATCTTATTGGTGGGGAGCGAGGTCTCGGGGAAGTCGCCGTTTATTATGCCCTCGAAGGTCTGTTCTTCTGTCTTGAGCTCCTGGAGGTGCTTGTCGTTTATGAAGTCGCACGTGGCTCGGGTGGCCGTGAGGGTTATGTACATCTGGCCGCCCGTGGGCTCGAAGGTGGGTTGCACCCTCGTGTTGAAGATGTCTATGTCGGGCTGCATTGCGGCGCCCACGCGTACCTTGTCTAGCATCGAGAGGAATTCAGCCTCTTTCTGTCGGTACACTTTGCGGAGCTCCACCTGCACGAGCTGCATGCAGCTAAATACTTTAGCCCCAAAGAAATAGGGTGTGTTGTAGAAACGTCGCAAGATGTCCCAGTCCTGTCCCTTTACTACGGGCTCCAACTGGAATGCGTCGCCCACGAGCAACATCTGTTTGCCTCCAAAGGGCAACATGCGTTTCCGCCCATGGTCTACGTAGGTCCTCAGCACGCGGTCCACAAAGTCCAATACGTCGGCCCTCACCATGGATATCTCGTCTATCACGATGAGCTCGACCTCCTCTATGAGCTTGATCTTCTCTGAGTTGAACTTCTGCATGTCGCGCATTCGCCTCGGGTCCGAGTAGTTGACGTCGTCGAGGGCGAAGGGTTGCAGCGGTATCTTGAAAAATGAGTGGAGCGTGACGCCGCCTGCATTGACTGCCGCTATACCCGTGGGGGCCAGCACAATGGTCTTTTTCCCGACATTCTCGACAATGTAGCGCAAAAACGTCGATTTGCCGGTACCAGCCCTGCCCGTCATGAAGACGGATGAGTTGGTCCCGACAATCAGTCGCCATACATTCTGAAACTCTATATTGTCAAGCTCAATGTCCATGGGTTAAAAGTCGCTTCCGTAGTGCTTTGATTTGAGTCGCTTGCGGCGTGTCATCGATCCGTCAAACAAGCTGGTCTCACTCTTCTTGTTGCGCTTGCCGAAGTAATATGTGAGGTCCACTATTGGCCATGCCGCCGCATGGTTGCTTATGCCCTCGTAGTGCGCGAAGCTGGCCAATACGCCTATTTTGCCGCTGAGGAATGACTTGAAGAAATATTCCCCCTCGGCTTGCAGCTCTATGGCATGATGTTTCGTGAAGAAACCCGTGTGGTAGGCTATGCCGCCATGTGCATATATCTTGTTTGTAATTCGCCCGTCGGCCCATACCTTAAATCGGGCACGGAAACCTTTGTCTATCAAGGTCTCGCTTCGGTTCGCCATAAAGTGGAAGCGTGGTTGAGCTATGGTGTCGCCCTTGGAGGCGATAAAACTGCCATAGAGTCCGATGCCACCCGTCAGGATGAGATATGCCGAGCCGTCGGAGCAATTCTGGTCGGTGTACCAAGCGCGTGAGACGAGCAGCTCATGGCCAATCTCAAAGACAAGCGGCACCTTGACCTCGGGCGCGATAATGCGCTCCACCTCAAGCCTCTGGCCCAGTTTCATTCCCGAGTACGCATTGGCAATGTCGAACCTCGACGAGGCGAACCAATGCTTCCCAAAGCGTCCCCAAAGCAATTTGGCGTAGAGGGTGGGCCGCAAGATGTCCTCGACAATATAGGTCGAGAGCTCCAGTTTCTCCGTCATTCCATATCGAGTGGCGGAGAGCAGACTTACGTTGCCCGCCTTGGGATATACCACGTTGGCCGACTCGGCATGCCATAGGATGTCGTCGCGCAACTTATCTATCCTACTGTCAAGTACCGCTTCGCGAAATTTACCCTCGTCGTCGCCGTAGCGCGGGTTGTAGACTATCTCGCCATTTTTGCCCATGTTTATCTGCCCCCATGCCCATGCCGCGGGTATGAGGGTCAGTGCCACAGTGGCTATTATTTTAATGAGCGAAGATTTCATCGGTCGGTATTTCCTTATTTAGATACTTTGGCCATGCCCGCATATCGGTCAGCCTTGTTTTTCGGTACGTAGATGACAAGTTTCTGGCCTACGCGGATAATGTTCCTGCGGATGTTGTTCCAGTATGTGAGGTCTGCCACTCGTACGCCAAATTTGCGCGCAATGTTGCCTGGGACGTCGCCTTGCCTTACGGTGTAGACGAGTTTAGCCTTGCCGTCCGGTGTGCGTCCCGCATATACGTATCCCTTGGCCTCGCTGATTTTTACGATTTTGTTGTCGGGGAAGTACGTCTTGCGGTCGCGGGCGTAGATGGAGTCTTCGTAGGCTGCGAAGGAGAATGTTGCGTCCACTGGCAACACGAGGGCGTAGCTCTTCTCGCTCGTGGCGGGCACTACGTCGTGCTTATACTGCGGGTTGAGCTGTCGGATGGTCTCGGCCGGTACGCCAATAACGGATTGCACCTGGTTGAAGTGCAATGGCTGGTAGACCATTACAGTGTCGCTTGCTGGCAATGCCTCGGCATCCGTGGCGTATATCTTATGTTCGCCTGCGTAGGTCATCGCGTATGCCGCGGCAATGAAGGCCGGCACGTATCCGCGGGTCTCGCGTGGCAGGTTGTAATATATCTTCCAAAAATCTTTCTGGCCGCCAGAGCGCGCTATGGCCCTGTTCACGTTGCCAGGTCCGCAGTTATATGCCGCAATGGCCAAGTGCCAGTCGCCATACATGTTGTAGAGGTCTTGGAGGAATACGGCTGCCGCCTCGGTGGCCTTCTGCGGGTCGCGCCTCTCGTCTACGTAACTCGTAACTTCGAGGCCATAACGCTTGCCCGTGTAGAGCATAAATTGCCATAGTCCCGATGCGCCGACGCGTGAGAGGGCGTTAGGGTTCAATGCGCTCTCAATTACGGACATATACTTGAGCTCCAAGGGCATACCATGAGCCTCGAGCACACTCTCGAAAATCGGGAAATAATAATCCTTGAGTCCCAGCATGCGCTGCACGAGGTCCCTACGGCGAACTATGTATAGCTCGATGAACCTCCGCACCTGTTCGTTATATACCATCGGGATTGGCGACATCATTGCCTGAAGGCGATCTACGAACACGTTGTCCGGTATGCCGGCTATGACTGGGTCGGCCTGTGCCAAGGAGTCCGGTACGAAGTCATTCACTACCGGCACTTTACGCGAATACCATGCCGAGATGAGGCTGTCCACCTCGTATCGCGGCAATCCCGATTGCGCAATAGAGTCGGCCGTTGCCTCCTCTTTCTCTATCTCAATCTCTTCGGCTTCGACTTCGTCCACCTGTGCCGTGGCGCAGATGCTCGTCATTGCCATTGCCGATAATATTATCAGTGCTTTCTTCGCTTCCACTTGTTTGGGTTCTGTTCTCTTTTTTTGTTTGTCGTTATCCCTTCTCGGGGTAAGATTTCGTGTTAAGATATTCGATGTCAGATATTAAAGAGCTTCTCCTGCACCATGTCTTTATACGACTTGCCGATGGGGATGTAGGGCTCCACTCCGTCCAGTTTCAACTGGGCTCCGTAGAGGGCCTTGATCTTGTCTATCTTGACGATATACGATTTGTGGACCCTTATGAACATCGAGGCGGGCAAGGTCTCTTCGAGATTTCTGAGGCTCTCGAGGGTTATTATCTTCTCGCCTGGGCAGTAGATGGTTACGTATTCGCGCAGACCCTCTATGTATATTATGTTGGTGTACTTGATCCTGTGTATCTTGTGGTCGGCTTTGACTATCAGGACGCCGTCGTTGAGGTCGGCTTCTGTCGCTCCTGCCGACATTGGCTCGTCGTCCGTGGCATTGCTCGCCTGTGTCGGCTGGGCCTTCGCCACTTGCTGCTGCGACCTGCGGTCGTTCATTCGCTGCATGGCTTTACCGATGCACTGCATGAACCGGTCGAATGAGAACGGCTTGAGCAGGTAATCCAGCACGTCCAGCTGATAACTCTCAATGGCGTAGTCCGAGTAGGCTGTGGTGAAGACCACGAGAGGGCGCACGGGCAGCATCTTTAGGAAATTCAGACCCGTGATGTCCGGCATCTGAATGTCGAGGAACATCAAGTCCACCCGCCCTTCTTGTATGATAGGCAGTGCCTCAAGACCCGATTTGCAACTCTCCACGAGCTCCAAATTCGGAACCTTCTCTATGAACTCTTTCAGCAGTATGCGGGCCGGGAACTCATCGTCCACTATCAGGCACCGTATCTTATTCTGTATCTCCATAGCAACAAAGATAACGCATTTTTATCGTAAAAATATGTGGCACCCTCAGGACCAAAGCCCAAAGGCCGGCAGCAAAGCCCTCTTAGTCTGTTCCGCACTCCCCAAAAAACAAGGGAAAGCAAAAGCATAACCGATAGCCCAAGGCAGGCTCTCTAAGG
>CAVILU010000021.1:0-21095 GCA_963643535.1 bacterium
GCAGTTAACAGTTAGCAGTTAACAGTTAGCAGTTAACAGTTTACTTGGAAATGATTTAGTCCCCCTGCGGCTTTTGGCTGCGGGGGATTTTTTTTTTTGTTTTTGTGTTGTTTGTTTTTTTTGGGGGGGCGGGTGTGAGGGTTTTCGGTTTGGGGTATTCGGGTTTTTCGGATTTTCAAGTTTGGGAATCCCTGGGCTTCTGCCCCCCGGGGAGGGGAGGATTTTAGGGAAGAATGGTGAACGTGGCAGATGTTGGTGCGAAAAATTTCAGCAACCATAGCTTTTGTTAAAATCTCTAAATCCAACAAAGGGCGTTATTCTCGCTTTTTCGGTATAAAAATGCGGGGCGGGAAGGGTTTATGGCGTGCGAAGGTGGGAAAAAGTTAAAGGGACGGGTTTTGTTCGCTATGTGCAAACGATGGCAATGAAGCATTGAAATACAGCGAACAGCGAGAGGCGGCGTGTCATAAGGACGCGATAGATGTTAATAATACATATTTATTCATCCGTTTCTTGTGAAATTCACTTGGGAGGGATAGATTTGGGGCTAAAATGGAATAACAGGGGGTGTTTTGTTAAGATATTTTCGCACATCGCCTTCTTGTGTATATTTTCCTCCTTTAGACTTGTACATTTGTAAAACCTTATCCTACTTGTCACTTTTTCTCCATCGAATGCGAACAGTCGCTAAGTGCGCGGCTGCGTTCGCCATTATGGTCCTGACGACGGTCTCGGCCATGGCGCAGAGCGAGGTCACGGCTTCGGGTGTGGTAATAGCCAAGGATGACGGCCTGCCAATCATCGGCGCGGCGGTCATCGTAGAGGGCACCACCACGGGCACGGTAACAGACTTCGACGGCCTTTTCACGCTCAAGGTGCCCGCGGGCTCCAAAATCCAAGTTTCTTATCTGGGCATGGACACGCAGACTCTCGAGCCCGCCAAGGACATGAAGATTGTCATGACCGCAGGCGTAGCCCTTGAGGAAGTCGTAGTCACCGGTCTGCAGAAGACCGACCGCCGCCTCTTCACCGGAGCCACCAGCAAGCTCTCCGGCGACGACGCCAAGTTGAGCGGTGTGGCGGACATCAGCCGCTCGCTCGAGGGCAAGGCTGCCGGCGTATCCGTGCAGAACGTCTCCGGCACCTTCGGCTCGGCTCCTAAGATCCGTGTCCGTGGCGCAACGTCTATCTACGGCAGCTCCAAGCCTCTGTGGGTTGTGGACGGCGTCATCATGGAGGACGTCTCCGACGTATCGGCCGACGACCTCAGCTCGGGTGATGCCGAGACGCTCATCAGCTCGGCCATAGCGGGCCTCAACTCCGACGATATCGAGAGTTTCCAGATCCTCAAGGACGGCTCGGCGACCTCCATCTATGGCGCGAGGGCAATGGCGGGCGTCATTGTCGTGACCACCAAGAAGGGCAAGGCCGGCCAGTCTCACTTCAGCTACAACGGCGAGTTCACCACCCGCCTCATCCCCTCATACCGTAACTTCGACATCCTCAACTCGCAGGAGCAGATGGGTATATATAAGGAGATGGAGCAAAAGGGCTGGCTCAACCTCTCCGACGTGCTCAACGGCTCGGACTACGGTGTCTACGGCAAGATGTATGAGCTCATCAACACCTACGACAGCAAGACGGGCCTCTTCTCCCTCCAGAACACCCAGGAGGCGCGCAACGCATACCTCCAGCAGGCCGAGAGGCGCAACACCAACTGGTTCAAGGAGCTCTTCTCCCTGGCCGTAATGCAGAACCACTCGGTATCCATGAGCGGCGGCACCGAGAAGAGCAACTACTACGCGTCGCTCTCCGCAATGGTGGACCCGGGTTGGTATCTCGATAGCGACGTGAAGCGATTCACTGCCAACTTCAACCTTACGCACCACATCATCGAGGGCCTCAGCTTCAACGGCATAGGCTCGGCGGCGTACCGTAAGCAGAGCGCGCCCGGCACCATTGGCCAGGACGTGGACGTGGTATCCGGCGAGGTCAAGCGCGACTTCGACATCAACCCGTATTCCTACGCCCTCAACACCAGCCGCACCCTCGACCCCGACACCTATTACCACGCCAACTACGCCAAGTTCAATATCTTCAACGAGCTCTCGAACAACTACATCGACCTCAACGTGGCCGACGTCAAGTTCCAAGGCGAGGTGCGCTACAAGCCCATCAACAGCCTCGAGTTCGCTGTCCTCGGCGCGCTCAAGTACAGCGCCACGACGCAGGAGCACAAGATTAAGGACAACAGCAACCAGGCTCTCGCGTATCGCGCCATGGACAACCTGCTTATCCGCGACGCCAACGTGCTCCTCTACACCGACCCCGACGACGCCTACGCGCTCCCGATATCCGTACTCCCCGAGGGCGGCATCTACCAGCGCACCGACAACCGCATGACGGACGTCGACTTCCGCGTCACCGGCCAGTACAACAACACCTTTGCCAACACCCACATCGTGAACATCTTCGCGGGCCTCGAGACCACCGGTATCAAGCGCACCCGCACGTGGTTCAACGGCTGGGGCATGCAGTATGAGAGTGGCGAGGTTCCCTACTTCGAGTACACCTATTTCAAGAAGCTCGTAGAGGAGAACTCCGACTACTACACCCTCTCGAACACCAATTCGCGCAGCGTGGCCTTCTATGCCAACGCCACGTACTCCTTCAAGGGCAAGTACGTCCTCAACGGCACGTACCGCTACGAGGGCTCGAACCAGCTTGGCAAGAACTCCAACGCCCGCTGGATGCCCACGTGGAACGTCTCGGCCAGCTGGAACGCCCACGAGGAGGATTTCTTCGAGAACTGGGCGCCCCTCTCCCACCTGACCATCCGCGCGTCGTATAGCCTCACGGGCACTCCCCCGAGTGCCGACTACTCAAGCTCTACGGCCATCCTCCGCAGCTTCAATCCCTACCGCCCCTTCTCGTCGGACCGCGAGCCCGGCATCCAGGTCGAGAGCCTTGCGGACGCGGGCCTCACCTATGAGAAGAAGAACGAGTTCAACTTCGGCTTCGACACCGGCATCCTCAACGACCGCGTCAACCTGACCTTCGACGTCTACACCCGCCGCAACTTCGACGAGATTGTGCCCGTGGCCACCCAGGGCGTCGGCGGTGAGATTATCCGCTACGCCAACCAGGGCGAGATGAAGAGCTGGGGCCAGGAGGTCTCTATCTCCTCGACCAACATCAAGCGCGGCGACTTCACGTGGGGCACGAGCCTCGTCTTCTCGCACAACGAGACCGAGATCACCGACCTCTACAACCAGGGCCGCGTGATAGACATGGTCTCCGGCTCGGGCTTCGCCATGAAGGGTTACCCCGTGCGCGCCCTCTTCTCCATTCCTTTCGTAGGTCTGACGGAGGACGGCATGCCCCGCTTCATCAACGAGAACAAGGTCGAGACGGTCTACGACATCAACTTCCAGGAGCGCGACAAGACGGACTACCTCAAGTATGAGGGCCCGACGGATCCGACAATCAACGGCTCGATGACCAATACATTCTCGTATAAGGGTTTCAGCCTCAACGTCTTTATGACCTACGCCTTTGGCAATGTAGTGCGTATGGACCCCGTCTTCGCGGCCTCTTATACCGACATGACCTCCATGACGGGCGTCTTCCGCAACCGTTGGGTGAACCCCGGCGACGAGCAGAAGACCAACGTGCCCGCCATCGTCAGCTACCGCCAGTATAAGGACAACAGCCAGATCCGCTACGCCTACAACGCCTACAACTACTCCACCGAGCGCATAGCCAAGGGCGACTTCATCCGCATGAAGGAGATCTCGCTCGCCTACGACTGCCCCAAGAAGTGGTTCGAGGACTCGCCAGTGGAGAAGATTCAGCTCAAGCTCCAGGCCACCAACCTCTTCCTTATCTACGCGGATAAGAAGCTCAATGGCCAGGACCCCGAGTTCATGAACGCCGGCGGCGTGGCATCGCCTATGCCTAAGCAGTTTACGCTTACGCTGAAGGTAGGACTCTAAACAATTGACAATTGACAATTAACAATTGACAATTGCGGTTGCCCTTGCTTGGTGGCTTTAGAGCTACTTTTAGAACTACTGTTGGCGGGGTAATGCTCGCGAGGAAACGTTTGTGGTGCCCGGAGGGCACTCGTAATCGTAGCCTAGGGGAGCAAGGGAGCTTAGCGACCGTTCCCTAGGCGAAAGCGAAAATGCGACCGTTTCCTGAGCAAAAAGCTCCCTCAAACACCATATTAGCCTTAATGAAACACATAACATACATAGCAGCATCGGCCGCCCTCATGGCACTCTCCATGACGGCGTGCGACGACTACCTCGACGAGCTCCCGGACAACCGTATGGAGCTCAAGAACCCGTCGGAGGTGAGCCGCCTGCTCGTCTCGGCCTATCCGCAGATCCATCCGGCGTACCTCCTGGAGATGTATTCCGACAATACGGACAATATCATCGGCACGGGCTGGACCGAGTACACCAAGTTCCAGGGTCAGGCCTTCCGTTGGGAGGACATCACCGAGACCAGCGACAACGAGACGCCCCAGCGCATCTGGCAGGCGGGCTACTCGGCAGTGGGCACGGCCAACGAGGCCCTCAAGTATATCAACAGCCTCAGCGACCAGAGCGAGTATGCCGAGCAGAAGGGTGAGGCTCTCCTCTGCCGCGCCTTTGCCATGTTCCAGATGGCCAACGTCTTCTGCATGGCCTACGACGAGAGCACGGCCTCCACGGACCTCGGCCTCCCATATCCCGAGCAGCCGGAGGAGAACGTAGGCGAGCAGTATGAGCGCGGCACTCTTGCCGACCTCTATGCCCACATCGACGCCGACATCACCGAGGGCATCAGCCTCGTCGGCAACACATACGACCACCCGAAGTTCCACTTCACGCCCTCGTCGGCAGCGGCTTTCGCGGCTCGCTTCTACCTCTACTATGGCAAGATGGATAAGGCCGTGACCTACGCCAACCGCGTCCTTGGCTCGGCACCCGAGGCAATCCTCCGCGACTGGGCGGCAATGAACGAGCTCTCGGCCAACGGCAACGTGCAGCCCAATGCCTTCATCAACTCCAACGTCAACGCCAACCTCCTCCTGACGACTGTCTACTCGCAGTGGGGTGCCATCAGCGGACCATATAACGTGGGCGCCAAGTATGCTCACGGTCAGCTCATTGCTCGCCTTGAAACCCTCCAGTCGCCCGGCCCATGGGGCACGTCTGACGAGGTGTTCAACTACACCGTATGGTACAACTCGGCCCTCTCGAAGTATATCTTCCGCAAGATACCTCACGCCTTCGAGTACACCGACATCCAGGCCGGCATTGGCTATGCTCATACCGAGTACGCCGTCTTCAGCTCGGACCTCCTCTTGCTAGAGCGCGCTGAGGCCTATGCCCGCCAAGGTAAGTATGACGAGGCTGTGGCCGACATCAATGCCGAGCTCTCGGCCTTCTCGTCTACGGGCGTAACTCTTACTCTCGACAAGATTGTCTCCTTCTACAACGAGAGCGTACCGTATTACACTTCGACGTCGGGCTCGCCCAAGAAGCGTTTCAACGCTCCCTTCGCCATCGAGTCGACAACCGAGGAGCCACTCTTGCAGTGCATCCTCCACCTCCGCCGCATCGTTGGCCTCCACGAGGGTCTGCGCCTGCAAGACGTCAAGCGATATGGCATAACGATGTATCGCCGCACCCTTGCCAACGAGACTTCCGTAAGTGAGGTTACCGACACCATGGAGCCCCGCGACCCGCGCCTGGCCATCCAGTTGCCGCAGGACGTATTGGCAGCCGGCATGACTGCAAACCCAAGATAGTTCACAGTTCTCAGTTCACAGTGCACAGTTCACAGTTCTCAGTTGCGGGCATGCACCCGTAATTGTCAATTGTCAATTGTCAATTGTCAATTGTTATGAAATTCAAGATATTCCTTATGGCTCTTGCCTCTGTTGCTCTCGCCTTCACTGCTTGTGACGACGACGCACCCGACGGCGACACCATATACCCGACAGACGCGCCCGAGCGCGACGCCTTCGACCAGTGGTTGCTGGATAACTACACGTACCCCTATAACATCGAGGTCAAGTATAAGATGGAGGACATCGAGAGCGACATGAGCTACAACCTCACGCCCGCCGACTCCGCCAAGAGCGCCAAGCTCAGCATCATCATCAAGTACCTCTGGCTGGATGCTTACGCCGAGGTCGTAGGCCCGGACTTCGTAAAGAGCAACGTGCCGCGCGTGATCCACCTCATCGGCTCGCCCGCCTACAACACCACCGGTACCTTCGTGCTCGGCACTGCCGAGGGCGGATATAAGGTGACGCTCTACATGGTGAACTCCCTGACCGAGAGCATGCTCCAGGACTACACTATGCTGAACACGTATTACTTCCACACGATGCACCACGAGTTCACGCACATCCTCAACCAGAAGAAGCCCTACGACAGCCAGTTCGACAAGATCACCACTTCGGAGTACGTCTCCGGCGACTGGTACGACATCGAGGACTCCGACGCCCACAAGCAGGGCTTCGTCTCGGGCTACGCCATGAGCGAGGCTCGTGAGGACTTTGCCGAGATGATGGCCTATTACGTCACCGAGACTCCCGAGACGTGGCAGGCGATACTTGAGGAGGCAGGCGACAATATGCTCACCGAGAACATCACCGCCCGCCAGGCCATTGAGCAGAAGCTCTCCATCATCCGCAACTACATGCAGGACTATTGGGACCTCGATATCGACGCCCTCCGCGACGCGGTGCTCCACCGTGCCGACGAGCTGAGCCGACTCGACCTCGAGACCCTCAAGTAAGAAAACAAACAGAGCTCTTTCCCTCTCTCTCTCAGATGAATATGCTAAACCTCAAATATCTTGGCACTGCGGCCGCCGTGATGTCGCTCTCCGCGCTCACGCTGACCTCGTGCCTCCACGACGATACCGACTACTTCGACGGTGTATCGGCAGCCGAGCGCGCTGAGCAGGCCGAGGCCGACATACGCTCGATCCTCACCTCGGCCGAGAACGGTTGGCGACTCTCCTATTACTATGGCGAGGACTACGCCGGCGGCTTCACCTTCCTCATGGAGTTCAACGACAAGGGCAAGGTGAGCGTCTCGGGTGACATCTTCTCGCCCTACGTGTCCGTGACGACTCCCGAGACCGTGTGCTCGTCGAGCTACGACATCACGCATGACATGGGCCCCGTGCTGACCTTCAACACGGCCAACGACATAATCCACTACTTCGCGCAGCCATACCAGGGCGACGTCGATGGTGACCAGGGCGACTATGAGTTCATCGTCATGAGCTACTCGGCCGACCAGATTGTCCTCAAGGGTAAGAAGTGGGGCAACAAGATGACCATGGTGCCAATGGCGGCTTCGACCAAGTGGGCCGACTACCTCAAGGGCATCAAGGAGATCTCCGACGCCATGCCCTACGCCTACAACATGACCTTGGGAGGCTCTGAGGCCGGAAGTGCGGAGATCGACGTGCAGACGCGCCGCCTGGCCGTAGCCACCGCGGACTCCACCATGGAGCGCGCCTACATCCTCACTCCCGAGGGCATCGAGCTCCAGGCTCCCGTCGTCATTGGCGGTCAGGAGATCTCTAAGTTCGCTTATGCCAAGGAGGCCAAGACTTTCACTTCGGGCAATGTTGTCCTCGCCGGCACCAGCAATGGTGAGCTCATGAGCTACGACTCGTGGGCAGGCCAGTGGCTCGGCACGGTCAACTACTCGGGCACGGATATATCCATCCTCCTCGAGATGAGCAAGGCAGAGGCTGAGCGCATGACGGAGGCCGTCCGCGACAGTTGCGTAATCTCCGTGTCGACCACCGAGGGCGTATTGGAGTACCATATGTATTGCGAGTACGACAAGACGACGGGCAATATGTCTTTCCCCGCGCAGTATTGCGTAGACCCGTCGGGCGAATATGGCTACCTCATGATGATCCCCTCGCAGCTCATCGACGGCTACTATTACTTCAACCTCTCGGGCGCGCTCACCATGGAGATGACTTCCGAGACGGGTGGCAAGTTCGGATGGGACGGCGGCGGCAAGTATGAGGTCAACTCTATGCTCTTCATGGCTTGCGACAATAGCGGCAACCTTATTGTCCTGAACGACTCGTACGTCATGATGAACCAGATACCGAACTTCAAAACATTTGTTCAGTTAACAGTTAACAGTTAACAGTTAACAGTTAGCAGTTCCTGTCAGTTCACAGTTCACAGTGCTCAGTTCACAGTTACTGGTTCTTCCAGACGGTAATTTGGGGAGTAATGAACGCGGTGAATTGAGCCCCAAAGGGGCGTTGTAAGCCAGCCCGGGGCGCGAGTCCCGGGGGAACGCCACAATCCAACGTGCCTTTGGGGATTGCATACAAGAAAAACTGGGGAATTTCTCCAACAGATAATTATGAAACAAGCAATCATAGTATTAGCCTTTGCAGCGTTGACTCTTTCGGCCTGCGAAGACGACTGCACGGACATGGCGGCCCGCGAGACCTCCATCTCCGTCAAGAGCGCCACGACGAGCCTTGAGGCAGCCAACGCCACGGGCCACGTGACCATCGACGCGCCCATAGCCTCGGCCTATACCAACCATGCCGAGTGGCTCACCCTCTCGGTGAGTGGCGAGACGGTAAACTTCACCGCCGCCGACAACGACGACCCTCAGAGCCGCAACGCCATCCTGGTGGTCAAGAAGGCTGCCGAGGACTCCATTGTGGTCAATATCTCGCAGCTTGGCCTCATTTTTGTAGTTGAGAACGATGATATCATCCTCTCGACAGACGCGGCAACCACGGCTTCTTTCTCCGTGCAGTCCACCCGCGAGGTCAGCATAGCCTCCACTCCCGATTGGATTGAGGCCAACGTGGCGGGCGGAAAGGTCAACCTCACCATCTCGGAGAACGCCACCGGCAGCCGCCGCGCGGGCTACGTAGAGGTGGCCGCTGGCGCGTATACCGACAAGGTTTTCGTATCGCAGTTTGAGTTTGCCAAGGATGTGGCAGGCGAATATAACCTCAGCTACTACGACCTCGACCTCGAGATGGACCTCACGACCAAGGCCACGCTCAGCGCGTCGGGTCTCTACGTGGCGGAGATCGGCCTCACACTCCCCGTCAAGTTCGACGCCGCGAACTACGCACTGACTCTCCAGAGCGGTCAGCAGATTGGCACCTATGATGGTAAGACGGCTTTCATCGTCTTCACCGACAAGAACTACCAGGTGTCCATCTCGGCAGCCGCCACGGGCAGCGTCTCGGCACCCATCGTGACCGACGCCGAGGGCAACGTCTCCGCTACCTTCGCGGGCTCGGCCTTCACCCAGAGCGGCAAGGTGACTCCCTTCTCGGCCTTCGCCATTGCCACTTCCGCATCGGGAGCCATCGACAGGAACACACAGTTCCCCGTCATTATGCAAAACCCGAAACTAACAAACAATTGACAATTGACAATTGACAATTGACAATTACAGTACCCCCCCTAATAAATTATCAATTACGGAAAAACAAATAACAGTAAGCAAGAGCCTCAGAACAAAACTCCAGAAGTCTCGGCAACTGTTAACTGTTAACTGTTAACTGTTAACTGAAAATGAAGACCTTTCTCCTCACCATCCTCCTCGTCCTGACCTGCGCGGCAGCCGAGGCTCAGCTCCCCTCCGTCACTCTCAAGACCATCGACGGCAAGACAATCAACACGGCGGACCTCGCCAAGGACGGCAAGCCCGTAATCATCGACTTCTTCGCCACATGGTGCAAGCCATGCATCCGCGAGCTCTCGGCCATAGCCGACGTGTATGAGGATTGGCAGGCCGAGACGGGCGTCACGCTCATTGCCGTATCCATAGACCAGGCGCAGAACGTCAAGAAGGTCAAGCCCCTCGTGGACAACCACGCATGGCCCTACGAAGTGCTCCTCGACCCCAATAGCGACTTCAAGCGCGCGCTGGGAGCTCAGATGGTGCCCTTCACGCTCATTGTAGATGGCAAAGGCGTGATAGTCTATAAGCACAACGGCTATATCGACGGCGATGAGGACGAACTCATCGAGAAAGTGCGCGAACTGACCAAGTAAACGTATGAACTTGACCCACAATACCTTTTTCCGCGTGGCGGCACTCACAGGCCTCGCTTGCTCCTCGGCACTCGCCCAGGCGCAAGACGAGGCGATGTCCGTTATGCCCGAGAACCCCATCATCCTGACGGGCAGCGTCATGAGCGACATCCTCATCCCGCAGGACGATGAGAAGATTGGCACAGCCAAGACCGACGACTGGGCGCAGACCAACACCTACGCCGACGTCAACCTCATGAGCAAATACCTCGACGCCGGTTTCCGCTTCTCCTTCCTCAAGTTCCCGCTCCCGGGCTACGAGGCGGACTTCAAGGGATGGGGCATCCCGTATTACTATGCCAAACTCCACTTCGACAAGTGGGACCTCACGGGCGGCCATTACTATGATCAGTTCGGCTCGGGCTTCATCTTCCGCACATACGAGGAGCGCAGCCTGGGCGTGGACAATCCTCTGCTCGGCGCGCGCGTGGGCTTCAAGCCCGTCAAGGGAGTCTCGCTCAAAGTGCTCTCGGGCGTGCAGCGCAGGTATTGGGAGCACAACAAGGGTCTCGTCTCGGGTGCCGACCTTGAGTTGGGGCTTGAGGAGTTGATCCCGTCGATAGGCGAGGGTGGGGGAGTGCTCACCATTGGCGCATCGTGGGTCAATAAGTATGAGAAGGAGGACGAGGTGATGGTTGACGCCACACACCGCCTCCATATGCCTGAGTTCGTCAATGCTTTCGATGTCCGCGTCAACTTCCAGCATAGCGGTTTTGGCATTCTTGCCGAGTATGCAAATAAGAGCGAGGATCCCTCGGCCGACAATGGCTATATCTACCGCCGCGGCTCCGTGGGCATGCTCTCCGCCACCTATTCGCGTAGCGGCATGAGCGTCCTCCTCCAGGCTAAGAGGAGCGACTACATGAGTTTCCGCAGCCGCCGCGGCCAGACTGGCACGAGCTCCTTCATCAACCACCTGCCGGCCTTCGCCATGGACCACACGTATGCCCTTGCGGCCCTCTACCCCTACGCCACTCACCCCGACGGCGAATGGGCCTTCCAAGCCGAGGCGGGCTACAACTTCCGCCGCGGCACGACACTGGGCGGCAAGTATGGCACCAACATCAAGGTCAATGCCAGCCACATCCGCTCCCTCGACCGCGACGAGAACGCCACCGCGGCCATGGGCTCCAACGGCCAGGGCAGCGCATTCTGGAAAATGGGCGACACGAAGTATTACCAGGACATCAACATACAGTTGAGCAAACGCCTCTCCAAGGCCGTGACCCTCAACGCTATGTATATGAACCAGTATTACAACAAGACAATAGTCGAGGGCCACGGCGGAATGATCCACTCCAACATCATAGTCCTCGACACCAAGGCTCGCATAACCCGCAAGCTCACCACGCGCCTCGAACTCCAGTACCTCAACACTCACGACGACGAGGGCAACTGGCTCCAGGGACTCCTTGAGGTATCGGTACTCCCGCACTGGATGTTCACCATCTCGGATATGTACAACTCCGGCGAGACCAACCTCCACTACTACAACGGTGCCGTGACCTTCAACACCGGCGCCCACCGAATCCAGGCAGGCTATAGCCGCACACGCGCGGGCTACAACTGCTCGGGCGGCGTCTGCCGATGGGTGCCCGCAAGCCGTGGCGTCAACATCTCCTACAACTTCAACTTCTAAATAAACGTCCTACTTCCCACAATATGATTAGCAATAAGAGATACATCAACCTCCTCGGCGTGGCTCTCGTGGCCACCTCGGCTTGGGGCTTGACGTCGTGCGACAAGGTGGACGAGGACGACCGCCTCATCTACGTGGCCCCCGCCAGCGTCTCGGGCCATGTCCTTATTGAGGACTTCACGGGTCAGAGTTGCATCAACTGCCCGGCGGCGTCGGCTGTCATTGCCGAGCTGCAGGAGACTTATGGGCACGAGAACGTGATAGCCGTAGGCCTCTATAGCGGACCTTTCGGCCGAAACACCAAAGGCACACTTTTCCCCCTCACCACCGAGACCGGCAACTATTACTACGACGGCCGCGGAATAGAGGCTCAGCCATGCGCCACCATCAACCGAGGCGCGGCCTCCTACAACACTGCCGAGTGGGCCACCGCGGTCCGCGACGCGCTGCAAAAGACCAGTACCGTGACCCTCGATGCCGTATCTGAGGCCGGACCCGTAGCGAACGGCTACGTTATTGACGTGACATACGGCTCTTTGGAAACGCATCCCGACTCGAAACTCAATGTTTGGGTTGTCGAGGACAATGTGATAAGTTGGCAGCTCCTGCCCGGCAGCCAAACCGACAGGGAGTATGTGCATAACCACGTATTCCGCACTGCGCTCTCGGCCCTAGACGGCGACGCCATATCCCTCGTGGCAAATGAGGAGGGCAAGGCGACGTATAAACTTGACCTCTCGGAGGTCGATTCTGAGAACGAATGGAATGCCGAAAATCTTTCCGTCGTAGTCTTTGCTACAAATATCGACGGCGTACTTCAAGTTATATCTGAAAAAATCAACAACTGATGAAATATACTCTACTCACTTTCTGTGCCGCTCTTGTTGGCACGTTCTCTCTCAATGCTTCGGCTCAGGGTCAGGCTCTGCCCTCTGAGATCGTGAGCACTCCGGCTGTGCGCACCAATGCCATGGCAAAAAAGGCTCAGGCTGTCCGCGTCGTCGAGGACTTCGAGGCTGTGGACGCAGAGGACTTCGCTACCGTA
Source organism: bacterium (assembly GCA_963643535.1). Classification (GTDB taxonomy): domain Bacteria; phylum Bacteroidota; class Bacteroidia; order Bacteroidales; family Marinilabiliaceae; genus W3P20-009. The sequence continues at coordinate 12,802 of CAVILU010000021.1, forward strand.
GCTCCTCTCGCGAAGGGCAATGCCAAGTCTGCGTCCGTAAATAAGTCGCTCAAGGCTCTCGCCGCAAACCAGGCAATCATGGGCACATATCGCACCGACAATGTTTGCGGTTCTGATGAGGGCCTCGGTTTCGATGCCGGCACTTGGAAGATAGCCAACCTCATCTCCACTGCCGACGCTGTCAAGTTCAATGGCGGCAAGATTGTGGCCATCCGCTACGCTCTCTCTGCTGAGGGCGCATCTAATATCAAGCCTTTCCTCTATGAGGTCAATGGCGAAGGCTCTATCGCGGACGAGCCCGCCTTCAGCCTCAGCGGCACCAACAACATTGGTTGGAACACCATTGAGCTCCCAACGCCTTACGAGATTAATATCGACCGCACGACCACCGATGGCGTTGCCGGCTTCATGATCGGCATCGAGTGCACCGTCACTGCCGGAACTTACCCCATTGGCAAGTACATCTCCATGCCATACAACGACCTCTATGTCTACGGCTCATTCGATGGCGAGGCCGCGGCATGGAACGACCTCGGCGACACCTATGGCAACCTGGCCGTGCAGTGCATCGTCGAGAAGGATGGCGGCTTCACCACCGCCGACCTCAAGGTGTTCGACATGACGGCACCCCGCTACGTGAAGCTTGGCGGCAAGGCCAGCGTATCTTTCTACTGCGAGCCTTACTCCGGCACCATCAACAATGCCAAGTTCGCTGTCCGCCTTGGCGACACTGACATTGCCGAGCTCTCTTACCCGCACTCCATCGACCAGACTTGCATCATCTCGCAGGAGATCGACATCCCCGCAACGGTAGGCGAACTCGCCGCTGGCGACACCCCTTACCTCACGGCATACGTAAAGGAGATCAACGGCGCTGAGCCCACCGATGCCAACCTCCGTCTGGACGACGCTGTGGCTTCGGTCGTAGTGCTCTACACCGAGTCCCTCAAGCGTCAGAAGCAGCTCTATGAGTACTACACCTCGACGCAGTCTTCCTATGGCGAATACGGCGACAAGATCCTCACTGCGCTCCAGAACCTCCGCAAAGACATTGCGCCCGTGGCCTTCCACTGCAACCTCTCTTCGGGTGACGACGAGCTCTATCTCGCAGCTACTCAGAACATCATGGCGTTCTCCGTCTACGGCATCCCCGCCGCAGCCATGAACCGCTACTACTACACCGACGACGTCAACAGCTATGGCACCATTGCCATCAACGCTGCCTACACTGATGAGTACACCACCTTGGTAGCCAATAACTTCAGCACGCTCATCGACGCGTCTAATGCCGACTACCCAGCCTTCGCAACCGTCAACATCGAGACCTCTGTGGCTGACGATAACAACACCATCACCGTCAAGGTCTCTGGCGACGCAGTCTCTAACATCGACGCCGTAATGGGCGACGCAGTCCTCACCGTCTACCTCACCGAGGACCGTATAAGGTTGGCACAGATGAACACCGACGGCTCGAGCACCGATGGAGCTTACCGCCACGACAACGTGATTCGCGCAATCCTCTCCGAGCCTCTCGGCGATGCGCTCACCTTCAACGGTGGCAAGTATGAGAAGACTTATACCTACACTTACACCCTCGGATCGGGGAATCGCAACGCCCTTACCCTTGGCAATTCAGACCGCCTCCACATTGTGGCCGCCATCTCTCGCCCCATCACCTATGCCTACAGCGAGACTCAGAAGCAGAACGTCTTCACGACCTCCGTACGCGACGCATGGGTGACCAACGCCAACATGTGCGCCGTCGGCAGCTCCTCTTCTGACACCGACACCGACGCCATCACTGAGATATCTATGGACTCCGAGGACATCGAGGCTGTATACTCCCTCGACGGCCGACTCCTCACCTCGCCTTCCCGCGGCCTCAAGTTCGTCCGTTTCAAGACCGGCAAGACCGTCAAGGCTCTCGTAAAATAGTTCACAGTGCGCAGTAAACAGTTCACACTTGCCGCGGCGGTAGCGCTGCTCAGCGTCCCCGCCGCGGCCCAAGCTCCCGCCACGCCCTTCGAGGGTGAGCACAAGGGGCTTATTATCCTTGTGGAGTTCCCGGGCTTCGTGCCCACCGACGCCACGAGCGACACTATCTCCGCCATCCGCTTCACCGACCCCATTGGTACGGCCACCGACGACGAGACACGCCTGGCCAACGTCCGCGACTTCTACACCCGCGTGGCCAACGAGGAGGGTTTCCGAGACGAGGCCACGGGCTTCACGCAGAGCGTCTACGACTACTTCCTGGCGCAGAGCCGCGGGGCTTTCAAGCTCACATTTGATGTCGTGGGCCCCTACGAGCTCAACAACAACTATACCTACTATGGTCACGACGGCAACGGCACAGCCTCCGACGACAACCTTGGCGGTATGGTCTACGAGGCTTGCAACAAGGCCAAGCGACAGGGCAAGATGACGGACTTCACGCCCTACGACTGGGACAACGACGGCGAGGCGGATCAAGTCTACATCCTCTACGCCGGCCAGGGCCAGAACACCAATGGCGAGAACACCAACCTCATCTGGCCACAGGAGGGCAAACTCAGTGGCGTGGGCTCGGATCATGCAGCCTTCACGATGAACGGCGCGAAGATAGACACCTACGCCTGCAGCAGCGAGCTCGGCGAGGGCGGACGACGCGACGGCATTGGCACTATCTGCCATGAGTTCACCCACTGCTTCGGCCTGCCGGACACGTATGACAAGGGCACGGGCTTTGGTCAGACGTCTATCAAGTACGGCACCTATGTTTGGGACTCGATGAACATGGGCAACTATCTTGGCAACAGCTTCTCGCCCGCTGGCTATACAGCTCTCGAGCGTTGGATGTGCGGATGGTTGACTCCCATCGAGCTCAGCGGCGAGGACCTCATGGTGACGGATCTCAAACCCCTCTCGGAGGGTGGCGACGCGTATGTTATCCGCAATCCCGCCCATAAGGATGAGTTCTACCTCATAGAGAACCGCAGCCAGACGGGCACCGACGCCGGCCTCTACGCCTCGGGAATCCTCATAACCCACGTGGACTACAGCGATGAGGCCTGGACTGCCAACAACGTCAATACCACCAATCTGCGTTACTCCGTGGTGGCCGCCGACAACTCGTGGGAGCGCACCGAGGATGATGTACGTGGCGACCTCTACCCATACACGGCAGCCGATGGCACGGTCAACAACAGCCTGACCAACACCACGAAGCCCGCCGCCACCACCAACTACGCCAACACCGACGGCACGAAGTTCCTCAACATCCAGATCCTCAACATGCAGGTAGACGAGGACGGCATAGCCTCGTTCGACTACAAGGCTCCCGAGGAGACGGCGATTGAGGACGTGCGACAGGATGCCGACACCGAAAAGACTGACAAGGACGTCTACACCCTCGACGGCCGCAAGGTTGGTACTGGCACCGGCAACCTCCGCCCGGGGCTTTATATTGTGGGCGGCAAACTGTTTTCAGTTAACAGTTAACAGTTAGCAGTTAACAGTTCTCGTTACCAGCCTGGGATGAAACGTAGTCTCCTCTTCCGGAACGCCCGGTAATTGTTAATTGTTATTTGTTAATTGTTAATTGCTCTGAGGTTGTTAATTGCAATTGCCTATTTGCTTTCAAATCTCAAGTATTCTGACTATAATTACAACAAAATATAAGTATGAAGAAAACATTACTCTTTTTGGCCTCCATCTTCTGCGCAGCGCAGATCTCAGCACAGTCTATTGACGATGTCTCTTTCGTAACTCTCGATGCCGACGGCAATGTGGCATCTGAACTTGAGGACGGCGCGACCTTCGTCGGCAAAACGCTTGTGAGCAATGATCTCACTGGCGAGGAGTATATCACTTCCGGCATCTCCGTCAAGAGCAATACTGAGAGTGGCCGCTCGTGGGTCAGCATCAAATTTGAGATTGTCTCGATGGACAATGGTGGTTTCCAGTGCTGCTTTGGCACTTGCAGCCTCAATAACGCACTCGGGACTTACACTTCGCCCGCCGACGGCTCTTACCAGAGCATTGCCACTCAGGCCCTTGCGGACGATTGGTTCTTCGCTACCAAGAGTGGCGAGGCTGTAGTAAAGTACACCATCGTGATCTCAAGCGACAAGAAGGGCACCAACGTAATCGAAGGCAAGACCCTCACAGTCACCTACTCTGCCAAGTCCGCAGCCCTGCCTCAGATTGCCGCTGCCGACATCGAGAATACTGAGTACTACTCACTCGCCGGCACCAAGCTCACCAGCAACATCCACGGCCTCGTAATCCGCATCGATTACCTCACCGATGGCACCAAGCGCACCATCAGGGAGTTCGTACGATAAGAAGGTCGCTACCCAGAATTACTCCCAAAGACTCCCCAAAATATACTCCCCAAAAAGACTCCCCAACAAACTGTTAACTGCTAACTGTTAACTGTTAACTGATAAAGTATGAAGAACCTGTTAACTACTGTCGCCTTGGCGTGCGCCACAGCCCTCTCGGCTCAGACCACGAAGAAGCCCACCTTCTACAAGGTGAACCTTGGCGACCAGAGCATTGTGGCCAACATCTCCGACAACGGCGAGTGGCTCCTCGCTCAGCCGGGCAGCAATGAGACTTGCGCCAACGCCAACGTATGGCTCATCAACGTGGCCACGGGTGCCAAGCAAGCCATCTATGACAAGACGAACGACCTCGACGCTGAGGATGCCATCGGCCTCTACCACGTCGGCGACGTAACCAACGACGGCAATATAGTTGTCGGCGCCATAAGCGGCACTTTCAGCGAAGACGCTGGCGAGTACACTGGCACGCCCGCCTACTGGGTAGCCTCTGAGATGACGTGGCACACCCTCGAGATGCCCGACGCCGCCTTCACCAAGGCTCTCACCGGAAGCGACACCCTCACGGTATCCTATGGCTTCGCCTCCTCTGTCACGCCCGACGGCAAATATGCCTCTGGCTCCGTGACATACAAGGGCTCGAGCGCATATTCCGCACCCTCCTACGGCGTCCTTTGGGATCTCGCGACGGGCAAACTTATCTCGCTCAAGGGAACTCCCCAGATGACGATCGAGAGCAATTGCCACTTCGAGACCTACATGTCGATGTCGGCCGACGCTCGCTACATTGTGATCTATGGCGACCAGTCTGTCCAGCCCACAGGCTTCATCTACGACCGCCAGAATGGCACCTACGTCAAGTTCGGCAAGGGCGTGACCAACTTCCTCCAGCTCGACTCGGAGCCTATCGTTAGCCCCAATGGCAAGTACGCCGCCGCGTCTATCCGCACTCAGGACGACGAGGTGTTCCCTGTCCTCTATGACATCGAGGCAGGCGAGTACACCTACATATCTTCATCATCTGAGGAGAACGACCTCATGGTCTGTGGCGTGGACAACGATGGCAACGTCTTGGCCGCCAGCCCTACGAGCTCTCCCTCGCGTGAGTTCCAGGTTCTCCACAACAAGATCTGGTATCCCTTCACGACCCTCTGCCAACTTCGCTATGGCATTGACTTCTCGACCTATACTGAGTATGAGAACACAGGCACGCCATATAATATGTCGACCAACGGCAGCGTCATCGCCTCGATGAGCTACCCCTTCGCCGACAGCTATGTCGTGACCCTCCCCGAGTCGCTCTCCGAGGCTTGCGACGGCGTCAACCTCCTCTCGGCCTACACTGTAAGCCCCGCCGAGGGCACTGAGTTCGCCGCCATCAGCTCTGTGACCTTCACCTTCGACTACGACATCACTGTCCTCGGAGCGAAGACTTGCGCACAGATTCTCGACAAGGACGGCAATGTTGTTCGCAACTCCATTGGCTGCGCCGTTTCCAGCCTCAACTCCAAGTCCGTTGTCGTAAACTTCCGCGGCACGTCCATGAACAATGGTGAGGAGTATAAGGTCGTAATACCCGCCGGCGCCATCGCCATCACCAACGATCAGACCAAGACCAACAACCTGATTGAGGTCTCCTACAAGGGCCGTACGTCTGGTCCCGTGACCGTCAAGAACATCTATCCCGCCGAGGGCTCTGATGTTGCCCGACTGGACAACGGCTCCGTCTACACCATCTTGACCATGGATACAAAGATTACCGTGTCAAGTGATGCAAAAGCTACTCTCTATCAAGTCGATGGTGACAAGCTTACCTCCATCTCGACTCTCAACGTAGTGGCCAACGACACCCTCGTGGCTCTCTACCCGTCGTCCACCCAGTATCTCTACGCCGGTGCCAAGTACCGCATCGTGCTCTCCGCCGGCTCGCTCACCAATGCCGCAGGCGAGAAATCCAGCGCCAACGAGGAGCTCGTCATTAATTATAATGGCACCTACGAGCGTCAAGTATCTTCGGACGATGCCACCATCTTCTCCGAAGACTTCTCCAACATCTCCAACGCCCTCAACAACCTCATGCGCTACGAGGGCGACCACCTCACTCCGACTTCCAGCATGCAGAACTGGGAGTTCGACACCGACAATCAGCCGTGGAACTTCTCGATCCGCGAGAGCAGCAGCAGCTCCGACTACTGCGCAGCCTCACACTCTATGTATGAGCCCGCGGGCCAGAGCGACGACTGGATGGTGACCCCGCAGCTCACTATCCCCGACAACAGCTGCTACCTCTCGTTCGACGCTCAGAGCTATGGCAATGAGAAGGACTACGAAGACATCCTCAAAGTCGTAATCTGGACCAGCGAGGAGAACATCAATGCTCTCGACTCCGCCACCGTGGCCAAGATGAAGACCGAGGGTGACATTAGAGAGTTCACTCTCACCATGGGTCAGGGCGCTGAGACTCTCTCGGGCGACTGGACACATTACAACTTCGACCTCTCTGCCTACGCTGGCAAGAAGATCTACATCGGCTTCTGGAACAACAATGAGGATCAGAGCGCAATGTTTGTGGACAACATCCTCGTGGTGCGCAACCTCAAGTATCTCCTCTCGCTCTCCAACGCCCAGTCTGTTGTCGACCAGAAGGATATAACCATTGCAGGCTCCGTCACCATCAACGCCGACGAGGTAACTTACTCCTCCATCGCCCTCACTCTCCAGGATGCCGAGGGCAAAGCCATCTCCACCGTCAGCCAGAGCGACGTGGCTCTCAAGAAGGGCGACAAGTTCTCCTTCGTCTTCCCTGACCCGCTGCCACTGACCGTGGGTGTCTCTAACAGCTTCTCTATCAATGTGCAGCTCGACGACTACACCGACGCCACCAAGAGCTCCATCAAGAACCTGGCTTTCGCGCCCACCAAGCGCGTAGTCCTCGAGGAGTTCACAGGCAACACTTGTCAGAACTGCCCGATGGGTATCCTCGGCATCGAGAATCTTGAGAAACTCTTTGGCGAGAACTTCATCCCCATCTCCATCCATGCCTACACGGGCGACCAGCTTGGCGGTTCTATCTCCTCAAGCTACGCCTCGGCTCTCGGCCTCAATGCCGCGCCCTCTGGCATCGTACAGCGCTGTGGCGTAATCTCCTCGCCTATGACTCAGGGCGACGACGGCCTCTACACATTCTCATATCCCGACGCTCCCCTCTGGGAGGACTACGTACGCGCCGAGCTTGAGATCCCTGCCGACATCGACGTGGCCGTGGACGAATTGACATATGACGAGTCGACTAACAAGCTCAACCTCAAGGTGGCAGCCAAGAGCGCCATCAACCTCACTAATCAGTACCTCTCGACCCTCGTTGTAATCCTTGAGGACAACATCCGATCCTATCAGGTGAACAACTGCTACAACATGACCGAGTCCATTTTCGGTGAGTTCGGCAAGGGTGGCTTATATGGTGTGGCAACTGCCAGTGGCGTATATCACAACGACGTTGTGAAGGCCGTTGTCGGCAGCTCGTTCTCAGGCCAGACTGGTCTCGGCTTCCCCTCCAGCATGAAAGCCGGCGAGGAGAGCACCATCGACATCAGCTTCGCATACCCCGACCAGGTGTCTAAGTCCAAGAACGGCAAGGTCGTCGTAATGCTCTTCGACGGCAACACCGAGGCCCTCGTCAACTCCGTCGTAGCCAAGTTCCCGACCAACTGCCCGGGTTACAATGACGCCGACGACAGCGACGCCATCGACGAGATAACCGCCGACAAGGTCGCCAATACCGACGTTTATTCCCTCGCCGGCATCCTCCTCTTCCGCAACGCTACCGCTGAGCAGATCTCTTCTTTGCCTCGCGGACTCTATGTCGTCGGCGGAAAACTCTTCTCTGTTAACAATTAGCAGCTCTTATCAGTTCACAGTTCACAATTCACAGTGCACAGTTACGGAGCCCCCATTGCGGGGCTTCCGTAA
>CAVILU010000022.1:0-19479 GCA_963643535.1 bacterium
GATTATGGCCATGTTGTTCTCGTTCGTCAGCATCTCGATGACCTGGCGCGTCTCCTCCACGCGGTCGCAGAAATATTCCGCTCCGGCATATCCGTTCGTGACAAATGGGTTCTTCATGTTCTCTTGCTCCTTTTTCTGATGTTCTGCCTGCAAAGATAGGCTTTCTACGCCCCATTATCATTTTATGATTATCAAAAAACGATAACAACAAGCTCAGTTCACAGTTTTGCTCCTCCCCTCCCGTGCAACCACAATTTGTCTGTCAGGTACCAATTAATTTGAATAATAAAAAAATTTACATACCTTTGCACCCGCATTGCCCTGGTGGCGGAATTGGTAGACGCGTTGGTCTCAAACACCAATGGAGCGATCCGTACCGGTTCGATCCCGGTCCAGGGTACAGCGATGCAAAAACGTAAAGCGGCTGGCAATCTTCTGATTGCCGGCCGCTTTTGTCGTTTCTTGGCTTGTGCCCCTACCGCTATATGCAGTCTATCGTCACGTTCGAGCCGTGATAAAGTTTTATCATTTTATCTCCCCCATTTCTTATGCATATCGCCGCCATATCGTCTACCGCGTCGTCTATGTGCAGAGTGTGCTCGGCCGCATAGCAGTCGGTCAGGAAATCAATCGCCTTGTGCTTACGGAGGTATGCGTGTGCCGCCGGGTTGCTTATGTTGTGTCTTTCCGCGAATGCCCCCACGCAGCATACTATGTACGCTATCGTGTCATGTGTGTGTTGCTCCATTGTCCGCCTTTTTTGTTTTTGCGGATATGGCAAAAAGATAAAAAATAAAAGGGGGCTGGCGAAACGCCAAGCCCCCAAAAATAGTGTTGCAATAGGACTATCCCCCCGCTACTGGAAATACTCGCCATAAATCTTCCAGTATATCTCGGCCCATCCGTTGGAGACGAGGTCCTGGAGCTCAGAGCGCAGCCGCTGGTCGGCCTCTATGATGGATATTATCTCGGGGTTCCAGCGCCAGCCCGCGCCTTTGCGGAACTCGTCCATCATGGAGTTCAGGGTGTTGGTGCTCTTGTAGTTGCGGCCCACTTTCTCGGTGGCGGCCTGGAGGCAGTCCGAGATCGTCAGGATGTCTATGAGGGGGCGTATGGGCGACTTGGTGTTGTCGAAGTACTCGGGGTAGCCGCCCTCGCCGTTGTACCACTTGTGGTGGCCGAGCGTGGTGTCGTGGTACTTGGCCAGCTGCGGGGCCACGGTCAGGTAGCGCAGTCCCAGGGCGGGGTGGAGCTTTATGAGGTCTCGCTCGGCCTCGTTCAGTGGGCGGTAGTCGTTCGTCACGATGGGCGAGATGGAGTTCTTGCCCAGGTCGTGGTAGAGCGAGGCGTGGCGCATGAAGTCCTCCAGCTCCTTGTGGGCGCGGCGCACGGCCTTCTCGTCCTTCAGCCCGAGGACACCCACGAGGAGGTCCGGCCTGTTGCGGATGACGGAGCGTATTATGGCGTCGGCTATCTCGCTCACGTGGATGGAGTGGGCGTAGGTCGGCACCTGGACTGCCACCATCATCTCGTCCATGTAGTGAATCTTCTCGGAGTCCGAGAGGTAGCGCATGGCGCGGTTGTAGAAGATGAACTTGGTGAGGTTGTTGATGTAGTAGTTGCTGGCCTGGCAGTCGCGGCGGTGGTGGAAGAGGTTCACGATGTCGTCCCACAGCATGCGGGAGTTGGCGCGTTTCTCGGCGGGGCCGAAGCTGGCCAAGTCGTTGAGGTAGAAGTAGTCGAGGTAGGGTATCGTGCGTTGTGCGAACTGCTCGTCGCCGATGCGCTCGTCTGTGTATTTGGCGTTCTCCTCCTTGCGTATCTCCATTGCTCTGTAGAAGGCGTTGGAGGCGTTGATGAGGCCCAGCTGCACTTGCATTACGAGGGTGTGTACCATGGAGCGGGGTGGCAGGTTGGGGTTGGCGAGGTTGCGTGCCACCACGGTGGTCATGAGCGAGTCGCGGATGTGCTTGTTGGCGGCCGTGGTGTCCGCCATGTAGTAGTTGCGCGTCAGTCGCTCCTCGTTTATGGCCACGCTCTTGCGGAATTCGTTAAGGTCCTTTTGTGAGAATATGGCCTGGATTTTCGGGAGGCGCAGCAGCGAGTCCTGCTCGGCCGCCCTGCGGCGGAAGCATGTGGGGCCGCACATTCCCTTGGCCACCCATTGGCTGAAGAGCAGGTTGTGGTTGGCTATGACGCGCGCCCTCATGCCGCCCGGCAGATGGTCATACATGCCCGAGGCGGGGCGCAAGAAGGTGTTGTAGGCAAGGCGGAGGGTCGATGTGTCGCCGCTCATGATGCTGATGTTGTAGTACGACTCGGCCAGGACGTTGCAGAGGAAGGCTATGTTATTCAGCGAGTCGGGGCACTGGCCGCTCTGGTAGTAGCGCATGACGTAGCGGCTCATGCCGAGGGTGAAGTACGGGTCGCCGCTCTCGTCCTGGTTGCCCTTGTAGAGGACTTCGAGCATGCTCTTGTAGGCGTATGTGCGTACGCCGTCGCTCATGGCGGAGTCGGCCTCGATGAACCGTTTCATGGAGTTGATGATGGTGCGGTTCTCGGCATACATGTCGTGGAAGACCTCGGCGCGGCGGGCGAAGAGGCCCATCCATTGGCGGCGGTTGTGGATGAGGGTTATGCTGTCGTTATATGCGTTGTAGATCTCCCTGTTCTGCATCAGTTTGTTGAAGAGGCGGGTGCAGGTCTCCACTCCCGTGCTGTCCAGTGGCAGGTTGCCCACGTTGCTCTCTGTGGGCTGGCTGTAGACCCATTCGGTGTTGTCCATCTGCAGGCCATACTCGTCGGCCTCGCGGCCTGTCGGGATAGGGTAGTCAGTGGCGCTGAGGATCGAGAGTTCGGATTCCCAGCCCTGAAGGAACGAGGCGAGGCTCGGGATGGGGATGGTCACCTCGATCACGTCGTTTTTCTTTCCGCCTTGTTTTTTCTTTGGGTTGTCGGGCTCGCCCGGCTTCGCGCTCTTGTCCGCGTCTGGCGTATGGCTATTATCGTGGGCCTCGTACGCATACCTTGCCCCGTCCGTTTTTGGGGACGACGCCATGGCCGTGGCGCATACCGCGGCAGCGAGGGCTAGGAGGCATGCCTTGCCTGCCCGTGCTATTGTCCTTTTCCCGCCTTTGCCGCACTCTTTCCCCGTGCCGCGCCCGCGGTTTTCTGTCACTCTTCTGGTCATTTTCTTTGGCGAAGGAGCTTGCGCGCGTGGGCCGTCCGGCCGCATGTGGCGCATATGTGTTTCTACCTGACGTTTTTCGCGACTCCAAATATAAGTTTTTTTTCGTCTTGTCGCAAAATCGACATCCGTCCCTCGCTCCCGCCTCCGCTCCTAACCGCCTATCTTTTAGTGCCTAGGGTTCCGCAATTCATATTTTGTTTTTGTGGGGTTAGGCAAAAGACGCCATCTGGTACTGAGCGAACATCAGGTGGAGGTCGTGGTAGAACTTATGGATGCCGGGGTGGAGCGACTCGTCGAACGTCGAGTTGTGCCACAGCAAGGAGAAGATGCCCTCGTGGCGGCGCACCTCGTCCAGCATCTCACCTACGGCCAGGAATATCTCGTCATACGTCATCCCGCGGTGGCAGAGGCACGTCACGTCCATCAACGCCAGCGGCAGGCATATGATCCTCAGCGTCTTGTCGTGCCCATGGTCATACGGGTGGAACGAGCGGCAGGTGCTGTTCCTGAAGCCCTCGTGCTCCGAGAACCCGTATGAGTAGTCGGCCTCGATGCCCGCCACGTCCATCCATCGGTACGTCGTGTCGGGGTCTATGGCCAGGAAGTGCTGGCGTGAGCGGGGGCGTGCCTGAGGGAACACCTCGTGGATGTCCGCATACGCGTCGCGGTAGTCCATCGTCGTCCGGCACTCTATTGGCGCGTGGAGGTTCACCGTGTGCTTGCGCTTGAAGAGCTGCTTCATGAGTCTCTGGATATCCTCGTCGGTGCGGAAGTCGTAGTCCGGCGGGAAAGCCTGGTCGTCGTCCAGCGGCAGGAAGAACCAATCCGAGTGGTAGCCAATGAAGGCCTCCTCGTCTTGTATCTCGTCGAAGCTCCAGTAGGGGTCCGGGTCGTGGCGCAGGTGCATTATGTTCAGCAGGCTCCAAAAAGCGTCGCGCCACATGGTCAGTCGGCGCACTCCCCCAAGCGGCCGCAGACCCATTGCCTGGGCAAATCGGTAGAGAGTCTTGCGGAATGTGAAGTAGTGGGCCAGGTCCACGTCGTGCGACAGGTGGATGGAGGCCCCGTTGCGCATCGGCTTCTCTTTTCGGTACTTGATGCCCGAGAGCTCGCATTGCCTCTCTATGGCCTCTATCATCCAGTCCATGTAGTAGTCCGCCACCGGCATGTGCTCAATCCCCAGCTCGGCCTGGATGGACAGCGCGTAGGGGAATCGTCCCCACTTGTCGCGCTCCCTGATGTCGTGCTCCTGGCGGCCCGAGAGCAGGTAGAACGTGCTGCGCATGAGGTCGTGAGTCAGGCGCACGGTGTGCCCGTCGTCGGTGTACATCCGCGTCTCCGTCTCCGGCACTCCCGGGGTGGGGTAGAGGATCGGGACGCCGTCCACCCTGTAGTCCGTCCGCATGGGCAGGTCGGTGTCCGGCCACGGCAGGATGTCCGCTATCTTATATGGCTCCTCGAGCTCTATCATGCGGCCGAGGTGCTTGAACACGAATTCGCGTTGCGCCGTGTTGAGGCGAGGCATCTCGGGACGCTCTATGTGAGGGCGGGTGTTGGGATTTTCTTCTTTCTTTTGCTGAGCCATGTGTTTGTCGCGCTTCGTATTGTCCGAGGTTAATGGTCAATTTTTATTTTGATAGGGCAAATATATCGCGTAAATTCACACGTCCAAAGGCCAAAGACCCGAAAATAATCCATCCCAAAAAGAAAGAAAATGAAAGCCGTCATCCAACGCGTCTCCCATGCCTCAGTCATTGCCGACGGAGCCCAGGCCGGCCAGATTGGTCACGGCATCATGATCCTCTTCGGAGTCGAGGTGGCCGACGGCCCAGACGTCAACATGGCCGAAGTCTCGTGGCTGGCGCAGAAGGTGGCGCAAATGCGTATCTTCTCAGACAACGAGGGCCACATGAACCTCTCAGTCTCAGACACTGGCGGCGACATCCTCGTGGTCTCACAATTCACACTCTTCGCGATGACTAAGAAGGGCAACCGCCCATCGTTCATAGAGGCTGCCCGCCCCGACGTGGCCGTCCCATACTACGAGGCCTTCGTGGCCGAGCTCAAGCGAATTACGGGCAAGGAGATCCCTACGGGTGTCTTCGGCGCCGACATGAAGATCTCCATGGAGGCCGATGGCCCAGTCACCATCATCGTCGACACCCGCAACAAAATCTGACACACGCCCAAATGCAAGAGACCAAAGACCCCGACATCTCACTCCGCCAAGCCCAAAAACTGGTGGACGACTGGATACACACCTACGGTGTCCGATACTTCGGCGAGCTCACCAACATGGCTTGCCTCACCGAGGAGGTCGGAGAACTCGCGCGAGTCATCTCACGCACCTACGGCGAGCAGAGCTTCAAGCCCGGCGAGAGCCACGACATCTCCGAGGAGATGGCCGACGTCCTCTGGGTCCTCATCTGCCTTGCCAACCAGACGGGTGTCGACCTCTCCGACGCCCTCCGCCAAAGCCTCGACAAGAAGACCCGACGCGACGCCACACGCCACATCAACAACCCTAAACTGACAAACTGACAATAATGAAAAACATAGACGAAATCTTAGGCGCATACCCCTACGACGCCAAACTCGACAACCTCGACGCCACTGTCGACAACCTCCGCCAGGCTTCCGCCAAGTGGGTCGCCGACTCCGACGCGCTCCAGACAATGTTCAACGCCATCGACCTCACGACACTCAGCCACACCGACTCCGCCGAGAGCGTCAAGCGTTTCGTGAACCGCGTCAACCAGTTCGCCACCGATTACCCCGACCTCAAGAACGTCGGCGGCATCTGCGTCTACTCTGTCTTCGCGCCCGTCATGAAGTCCACTCTCCGCGTCGAGGGCGTGCACCGTGCCGTAGTCGCCGCTTGCTTCCCCTCCTCACAGGCCTTCGCCGACATCAAGGCTGCCGAGGTCCGCAAGTCCGTCGAGGGCGGTGCCACCGAAGTCGATGTAGTAATCTCCGTCGGTGAGTTCCTCGCCGGCAACTACCAGTTCATCTTCGAGGAGCTCCTGACCATCCGCGAGGCATGCGCAGGAGCCCGACTCAAGGTCATCCTCGAGACCGGTGCCCTCAAGACCCACCAGCAAATCTGGGAGGCCAGCATAATCGCCATGGAGGCCGGAGCCGACTTCATCAAGACCAGCACCGGCAAGAACTGCGACGGCGCAAGCCCCGAAGCCGCCATCATCATGACACGAGCCATCGAGGCCTACACCGCCAAGACCGGCCGCCCCGTCGGCTTCAAGCCCGCTGGAGGTGTCCGCACCCCCGAGGAGGCCGCCCTCTACTACGAGATCGTACGCTCCACCCTCGGCGAGGCTCACCTCGTCAACACCCTCTTCCGAATCGGTGCCTCGGGCCTGGCCAACAACCTCCTCAAGCAAATCCTGAAGCTCAAAGGCAAAGAAGCCCCCGAGAAATACTTCTAACACACACAACGCTATTGGCGGAGCGAGGCGCAAAAACAAGGCGCCTCACTCCGCCAATTTCGCCTTTTGCACTCCCCGAATAGGGGTGGAAAATCAAACACACACCTCCACACTCACCAATTCAAGCAAAAGAGAGACAGATATGGCATTTATCAACTGGCTGGCGGCCCGCTACTACGCCCCGCGCTACAGACAGATAGACCGCATGGCCTCCGAGCCCGCCGAGATGCAGCGCGACGTGCTCGCCCACATCCTCAGCAGGGCAGCGGACACGGCTTTCGGCCGCGACCACGCCCTCTCGCCCGCCATGGACTACGACGCCTTCGCGCGTGCCGTCCCCGTGGCCGACTACGAGGCTTTCCGCCCATACGTGGATCGTATGGTGGCCGGCGAGGCGGATGTCACCTGGCCCGGCAAGGTGCGATGGTTCGCCAAGAGCAGCGGCACCTCCGGCAGCAAGAGCAAATTCATACCTGTCACCTCCGAAGGACTCCACTACTGCCACCTCCGCGGCTCCAACGACGCCGTGGCCACATACCTCCGCCAGCACCCCAATTCCCGCGTCTGGCAAGGCAAATGCCTCACCCTTGGCGGCAGCAAGCAACTCACTGCCACGGGCTCCGGCAGCCAGACTGGCGACCTCTCGGCCATCATGATCGGCAACGCGCCTTTCTGGTCCGAGTTCTTCAAGACCCCGCGCAAAGACGTTGCCCTCCTCAGCAAATGGGAGGAGAAACTCGAGAAGATAACAGCCGCCACCGATGGACAGATGATCACCTCCCTCGCCGGCGTCCCCAGCTGGATGATGGTTCTCATCAAGTACATGATGGAGAAGAGGGGCGTAAGCACCATTGCCGACCTCTGGCCACGCCTCGAACTCTTCATCCACGGCGGCATCAATTTCGACCCCTATCGCGACCAGTATACGCGCCTCTGCCCCCCGGGAATGTCCTTCCTCGAGACCTACAACGCTTCCGAAGGCTTCTTCGGAGTCCAGACCGACCCCTCGCGCCACGAGATGCAACTCATGCTGGACTACGGCAATTTCTACGAGTTCATACCCCTTGCCGAGGTCGGACGTGAGCACCCCGACGGCATAGTACCCCTCTGGGGAGTCCAGACGGGCGTCGACTATGCCATGGTCATCACCAGCATCAACGGCCTCTGGCGCTATATGATTGGCGACACCGTACGCTTCTCCTCCACAGCCCCCTACACTTTCGTGATCTCGGGCCGCACCAAGCTCTTTATCAACGCTTTCGGCGAGGAGCTCATGATCGGCAATGCCGAAGCCGCCATGGCCCGCGCTTGCTCCGAGACCGGCGCCGTGGTCAGCGACTACACCGCCTGCCCGGTCTTTATGGACGAGAATTCGCGCGGCTGCCACGAGTGG
Organism: bacterium; assembly: GCA_963643535.1. Classification (GTDB taxonomy): domain Bacteria; phylum Bacteroidota; class Bacteroidia; order Bacteroidales; family Marinilabiliaceae; genus W3P20-009. The sequence goes on from CAVILU010000022.1 coordinate 8,027, forward strand.
ATGGTTGAGTTCGACACTCCGCCAGCCGACCCCGACGACTTCGCTCGCCGCCTCGACCTGGCCCTCCAATCCGTCAACTCCGACTACGAGGCCAAGCGTTACAAGGACATCACCCTCGCGCCCCTCCGCCTCCACGTGGCGCGCAAAGGCCTCTTCGAGCTCTGGCTCCGCAACCACGACAAGCTGGGCGGCCAAAACAAGGTACCCCGACTCCGAGGCGACCGCGAGATAATGGAGGAACTGCTGGCAATTAACAATTGACAATTGGGTGGTGCTTTTTATGCTTCACTTATTTTGTGAATTTAAGGTTGGCCGTTATCTTTGTGTTCAAAGAGTAGCCTGTAGCATAACTATATGATTGTGACTTTTAAAGAGGCTTTTCTTAGGGATATGTATGTTAGTGGGAAATCTGACAAAAAACACCCCTACCAGCCTGGCATAATCAAGAAATACAAAGAGATAATACAACTTATGGTGTGTGTCGACAACGTTGATGTGCTCCGTGAGTATAACTCTCTCAACTACGAGCATCTCAAAGGCAATATGGCTGGCATCTCCTCCGTCCGTGTAAACAACAAATACAGTATCGAATTCGAGGAGTCCGTTGAGGATGGCAAAACGATAGCCTCCATTTGCAACATAATAGACCTTTCAAACCACTATCAATAGCCTATGTCCGATGTGTCAATGACTGCCAACAGTCTCACTCCTTTCGAGCCAACTCACCCGGGTTCAATCCTCAAGAGTGAGATAGAGTTCCGCGGTATCTCACAAAAAGATTTCGCGGCCACTGTCGGCTTTGCTCCTACAGCTCTTAATGAGATTCTCAATGGCAAGAGGCAACTCACCGAGCGCACTGCCCTTATGATTTGCGCCGCGCTAAAAATCTCGCCCGAGCCCCTCATCAGGATGCAGTCCGACTATAACCTGCAAATGGCAAGGCGCGACAAGTCTTTCCTTGAAAAATTAGCGGCAATCTCACGTCGCGTTGCTGCCCTCTAAATTGCCAACGGTGGGAGGCTCCGAGCGCATAGCCAACCCGGAAACCAGCGAACCAAACCCACAAACTCCCGTAAACTGTCAACAGATAACTGTCAACAGATATAGCTGTTAAAACCTTTCCTCTCAATATAAAAGCCGAGGGGTGAACCGATAACAGTGAACAGATATAGTTGTTAACCGATACAACTGTGAACTGACGTAAACTGTTAACTGATAACTGTTAACTGTTAACTGATAACTATGTATATAGGAATAGCAGGCAACATAGGCAGCGGCAAAAGCGCCATGGCCGAACTCCTCTGCAACGAGTTCGGCTTCCGAACCTTCGAGGACGGGTGCGACAACCCCTACCTCGCCGATTTCTATGCCGACATGCGACGCTGGGCCCTCAACCTCCAAGTATTCTTCCTCACAAAGCGCTTCAAGTCCATCCAACGCGCCATGTGGGCCGACGACACCGTCGTCCAGGACCGCACGATATATGAGGACGCCTACATCTTCGTCGAGAACCTCCTCTCCATGGGCCTCATCTCACGCACCGACTACGACACCTACCGCGAGCTCTTCGAGACCATCGTGTCCTTCATCAAGCCCCCCGAGCTCCTAATCTACCTCAAGGCCTCCGTGCCCACGCTCTCGGCCCACATCCGCAAACGAGGACTCCCCTACGAGAACTCCATAAGCCTCGACTACCTCCGAATGCTCAACCAGAAGTACGACGACTGGGTCGAATCCTACCCCGGCAACATCCTCACCATCGACATCGACAACATCGACTTCGTCAACAACGCCGAAGACCGATCCCGAGCCATCAAGGCCATCAAGTCACAACTCCCCGACGCCGTGCTTAGGCAAATACCTAAGGCAATTAACAATCTAGGGCAATTAACAATTAACAAATAACAATTAACAATTGCCGGCAGTTCCCCGCATGGGGGTCCCAGAAACTGTGCACTGTGAACCAATATAGCCGTTATTTCCTTTTCATTCCCCGCGGGGGTGGGCCGGAAACTGTGCACTGTGAACCAATATAGCCGTTATTTCCTTTTCATTCCCCGCGGGGGTGGGCCGGAAACTGTGCACTGTGAACCAATATAGCCGTTATTTCCTTTTCATTCCCCGCGGGGGTGGGCCGGAAACTGTGCACTGTGAACCAATATAGCCGTTATTTCCTTTTCATTCCCCGCGGGGGTGGGCCGGAAACTGTGCACTGTGAACCAATATAGCCGTTATTTCCTTTTCATTCCCCGCGGGGGTGGGCCGGAAACTGTGCACTGTGAACCAATATAGCCGTTATTTCCTTTTCATTCCCCGCGGGGGTGGGCCGGAAACTGTGCACTGTGAACCAATATAGCCGTTATTTCCTTTTCATTCCCCGCGGGGGTGGGCCGGAAACTGTGCACTGTGAACCAATATAGCCGTTATTTCCTTTTCATTCCCCGCGGGGGTGGGCCGGAAACTGTGCACTGTGAACCAATATAGCCGTTATTTCCTTTTCATTCCCCGCGGGGGTGGGCCCAGAAACTGTGCACTGTGAACTGTGCACTGTGAACTGCTAACTGTTTCACAGTATATTGTGATTTCTCAAATACCGCCGTTCAATCCTAAGAAATGAGTAACAATCTGGGCCAAGCAATAAAATCCCGACGCCTCTCACTCGGCATCAACCAACAGACTCTTGCCGATCTCGCCGGTGTGGGCATCAACACCGTCGTGGCCATCGAGCGCGGCACGGGAAACCCGTCTCTCCGTACTCTGCTAGCCGTGCTAGACACTCTCGGGCTCGAAATATCCCTATCCATCAAGACAATTAACAATTGACAAATAACAATTGACAATTGCGAGCCCCCCACGCAGGGTAACCGGAACTGTTAACTGCTAACTGTTAACTGTTAACTGTCAGTATGTCATCCCAAACAAATAAAGCGGCAAGACGTTCCCAAACCCCGTCTCGATGTCGTCTTTCACCACGTATGCGTCGCTGATGCCCTCTATTTGCTTCTGTCCTTTCTTCCGCCCGCCTATCTCGAACGTGCGCCCCTCGACCTCGAAATCCGATGCGGCCGAGGCCGTCACCCGATGTCTTACAGCCAGCTGGCTCATGAAGAAAGTCTCGCGCAGGTTGCCTATTTCCGGCTGTCCCGTCAGGGCATACGCGAGGTTGGTGTTCTGGAGGTAAATCTTCTCCGTCTTAGCCAATCCGCGGACTCCCGTTGTCGGCTCTGCCAGTTGAGCTATAAGACCCGATTTCTCTATTAGGGCCAGGTACTCCACTAGTTTGTTGCGGTCGATGCCGGTGGCGACCGCCAAGCTCGAATAGTTGGGCTTGAAAGGCACGCTCTCGGCTATCACCTGCATCAGCTTCTTTAGTTTGCGCGCTGCCGCGAGCGAGAACCCCGCATAGATGGGAATGTCCGTCTCGAGCGTCATCGTCACTACCTGGTCTAAGCGAGAGGCGTATCCCTCGTCGGAGTAGAAGGGGTAGTAGCCCTTGCGTAGGTACTCCCCGAAGAGGGGCAACGGATGCGCCACTGCCGCCCTCAAGGAGGCCTCGCCGCTCAATATCTCGTCGAGGCTGAACGGCTTGAGGCTCAGACCTTGGGAGAGGTTGAGGTATTCGCGGAACGACATTCCCGAGAGATGGTATATCAGTGCGCGTCGACTGAGGTCGGCCGTGCCTTTGTATATGTCGAGTATCGACGAGCCTGTGAACACCACTTGCAGGTCTGGCAGGTTGTCGTATATCATCTTGAGCTCTAGCGCCCAACCTTCGTATTTGTGTACCTCGTCGATTGCCAGGAACGTGCCGCCAGCCTGCACCAGTCGCTGCGCCGTCTCGAAAAGAGTGTGACGGGTGAAGTATACAGTCTCGGCACTCACGTAGAGCGATGTACGGATGTCACGCTCCAGCTTGATGTGCTGCAGGAGCATCGTCGTCTTGCCCACGCCTCGCGGCCCTACGATGGCTGTCAGACGGTTGCCCCACGGTATCTCGTCATACAAGTATCTGCGGAATCGCGTGTCCGTACGCCCTATCAGCGTGTCCGATAATTGCTTAAGTAGTTCCATAAGGCAAATGTATCTATTTTTGCGGTAAAAACACCGCAACTTTCACCCGAAACTGCGGTAAAAACACCGCAACTTTCGCCCAAAACTGCGGTAAAAACACCGCAACTCGCCCTATTTTTAGTAACAACTTTGTTAGTAACAACCTTGTTACTAAACTCTCCTTTCGCTATCTTTACCGCAAGTCCCTGACAGAGAAGGACCTCATCTCGACTTCCGCACGGGGCGAAGTGTCGCTCGCCGACCCCATCCTCGGCCTTTGGGTGCGCAGGCGACTTGGCAAGTAGCTCCATCTATCCGAAGTTTAAGCACCCATCTCTGAAAAAGACCCAATAAATCCAGCCACACATCGTTCTATTATCAGAGACGAAAAACTATAGGATAAGAGATCATCAAGATAAAAAGCTGGCCGGTTTCGGCGGTGTGGGGTGCAAACACACTGATTTCAAAGGAAAAATGAATTAAAAAAACGACCCCGTCCCTCAGTGTGCGCACCGAGGGACATGCGCCCCGGCCTCTGAGCCGGCCAGTAGGCACAACAATTGGCGCCCCGAGCGAGGAGATCCTCCGCTCGGGGCGCCATTGCTTTTGCTGCTGTATCCTCTTGTATTTTAGCTGTTTATAATTCACCACCCAGTGGGTGATGAATTCACCACCCACCGGGTGATGAATCTTGCGTGGGTGATGAATCCGCCACCCGCGATCCTATTTCCTGTTCACCGCGATGGCCACGGAGCCATACATGTCCGGCAGTGGAACAATCCCCTCGGGGATGCCCGCCGCGAACTCGTCAACGGCCTTGCGGACACCGTCCCACGAGTGGTTGTAGCTGTGGATGACGATAATGCCGCCGCGGCTCATGAGGGGGTAGAGATGCGAGAGCGAGGCCATCACGGCGTCGTACTCCACGCAGTCTATCAGCGCCATGGCCACGCTGCCGTCGACTTTCTCCACGAGGTCCGCCACGCGCCCCTTGAGGGCATGGCTCTTCGGGTCGCCGTCTGGCAATATGGCGCGCACCTCCTCCTCGGGCACGAAGTCCACGCTCACGGGCTCGTTGCTTATCTCGCCCTGGCAATTCTCGTGGACTATGGTGACTTCCGTGGCCTCCATTGGTCCTATGGCCCATATCTCGCGCTCGGGGCACTGGCGGCGCAAGAGCTCTATCAGCTCCTTGTCCTCCAAGCCCGCCATGACGAACGAGCCGCCCACCTCATGCCGCTCCACCTGTTCCATGGCGAAGAAATAGGCATAGTAGCGCACGCGGTCGCGGTAGGTGCGTTCGCGCTTCATGACTTCGGAGTTTATCATGCCCCGCTTCTTGAGCTCCAGCCATGCCCACGGCTTGAACAGCTTATGGGTCCAGAAACTCCAGAAGTAGCTCAGCGCCACCCATGCGATGACGTTGATTATTATAAGGTTCAGGTAAAACATAATCAGTTCACAGTGCACAGTTCACAGTTACTGGCAGGCCCTAACAGTTCACAGTTGTGGTTGCCCGCGGGGCTGCCTGTAATTGTCAATTGTCAATTGTCAATTGTCAATTTTAAAGAGTGTTTTCCTCCTCTCCACGCACTCGGGTATCTCCTCCTCGTAGTGGGTCACGTAGATGAGCGTCACCCGCGGGTCGTCGCAATAGGCTTCGATGAGCAGCTTGGCGAGGTTCTTCTTGCCGGCGTCGAGGCCGTGGAGGGGTTCGTCGAGGATCACGAGGCTCGGCCGCTTCACGAAGACGCGCGTCAGCATCACGAGGCGTTGCTCGCCATAGGATGTCTTGAGGAAGGAGCGGCTGGCGAGGTCGTCGCAGTGGAAAGTCTTCATCCACTCGAGGGCCAGGGCTCGCTGCTCGTCGTTGGGCTTGCGGAAGAGGCCCACGGTGTCGAAGAATCCCGACGCCACGACATCCAGGCAAGGTATGTCGGCCTGGTAGAAGGTGTGCATGTCGGGCGATATGTAGCCAATGTGGCTCTTGATGTCCCAGATGCTCTCGCCCGTGCCGCGGCGGCGGCCGAAGAGCGTTATGTCGTTGGCGTAGCCCTGTGGGTTGTCGCCGCATACGAGGCTGAGCAGTGTGCTCTTGCCGCATCCGTTCTTGCCCAGGAGCGCCCATTTCTCGCCTCGGCGTACGGTCCAATCGACGTCGCGCAGGATCGTCACGGGCGGATATTCAACCTTGACGCCCTTCATGACTATGGCATCGGAATAAGCTCCGTCGTCCACGGCGCGCATGCCGTCCGGCAGGGTGGGGAGGGTCTTGGCCGTGGTGGTCTCCTCGGCAAAGAGGCTGTGGCGCAGCGCGTCGTTGGTGTGGAAGCCTTCGCGGGTGGTCACGGCCTCCACTCCGCCATCCCTCATGCAGATGATGCGGTTGATCCACGTCGGCATGTCCTTGGGGTGGCAGATGAGGAGCAGCACCTTGATTCCCAACTTTGTGGCCACGTCGTCGAGTACGGTGTTTATCGTCTCGCGGCTGCCTGCGTCGAGGCCTATATATGGGTTGTCGACTATCAGGAGCTCGGGCTCGGCCATGAGGCTGCGGGCTATCATGAGTTTGCGAAGCTCGCCCGAGGAGAGGAAGATCACGCGCTTCTCCAGCAAGGGCGTTACGCCCACGGCATCCAGGATGTCGCGGTGGTACTCTATGCGCGCGCGGCCGAGGGCGTCGCCCACGACGGGGCTCTCCTCATTCTCCGTGGCCTGCCAACGCTTCTGGTAGTAGTTGTCTTGCGAGGCCCCGCCCATGCGGTATATGTCGCGGAACGAGAGCGACGCTATCTTCATGCGGGGCACCTCGGTGCCGTCCGCGCGGAGCACCTTGACCGTGCCGGACTTGAGGCTCACGCCGCCGGCTATGTAGGTGGCGAGCAGCGACTTGCCCGACCCGTTGGGACCAATTATTACGGCGTTCTCGCCTTCGGCTATCTCAAGCTTGAGGTCGCCGCGGAGCTGTTGCGCATCGTAGCGCGACTGCGGATTATCTATTGTTATGTGACTCACCCTTTTTACAATTGACAATTAACAATTGACAATTGACAATTAACAAGTTAGCAATTGGCAATTGCCGTGGTTGTTTTGGGATATGAATGTTTGCTTTTACGATTGACAACAGTGAACTGTGCACAGTACCGCGAACTGTTAACTGCTAACTGTTAACTGTTAACTGTCTTGGTAGTACTATCCTGAATGTCGTCCCGATGCCCGGCGTGCTGTTGGCCACGTAGACCTTGCCGTGGTGGTATTGACATATTATGCGGTGGACGAGGGCGAGGCCTAGACCCCAGCCGCTGGCCTTTGTCGTGAAGCCTGTGTCGAAGATATGGCTCGCTGTGGCTTGCGTCATGCCCTTGCCGGTGTCCCTGATCTCTATTATCGCGCCGTTGTTGTCGCCCTTGAGGGTCACGGTGATGGAGCCCGTGGGGTTGCTGCCTATGGCGTCGGCGGCGTTCTTGCAGATGTTCTCGACGGACCAGCCTATGAGAGTCTTGTCGTGGGGCACGGAGACGTCGCCATTGGGGGCTACGAGGCTGACAACAACGCCCTTGGGTGTGCGCCCGTTGATATATTCGCAGACTGTGGCAAGCTCTTCCATGAGAGGGCCGTCCTCTATTTTAGCTTTCTTGCCGAGGTTTTGGAACCTGTTGGCGACTTGCGACAGCCTTTTAGCGTCCTTTTCTATCTCATTCGCGAGATACTCCTTGTCGGGATACCCATCCCTAAGCAGACAAACGCATCCGTTGAGGCCCGAGACGGGGGTGGCAATCTGGTGGGCCGTCTCCAGAGCTAGGCTCTTCCAGATATTCTCTCGCTCGCGGCGGGAACGGATTATGCGCATCACGATGATGGTTATGAGCACCGCTATCACCAGGAATTCCATGATCGTGATGTAGGTCACGTTGCGCAGGATTGTCGGGTTGCCGTAGTAGAGAGTCGAGTACTCTTCCATATTATACTTGGGGGCCTCGCTCTTGTTTATGATATGTATTGAGTCGTTGTGCAGGGTCAGCTCCTTGATGACCTTTGCCAGGGCTTTGTCGTGCTTGAGGTCGACAGTGGCGTTCGCGTGGCCTTCGATGAGGTTGCGTTGGTCTATCCCCTTTATCTCGTCGGTCTTGAGGTCGTAGTGGATAATTGCCACGGGCACGAACTCATTTTTCTGTATGACGTTGAAGCATACGTCTACAAGCCTGTTGCCAACGGTCAGCTGGTTGTCGTCGGTAGTCTGGGCCTCTATGGCGCTTTCCTTCAGGAGGGCTCTTGTCACCTCCGAGTAAATCTCGCTCATGTTCTTGGCCTCATTCTCAATCTCGTCTATCAAGCGGTTGGAGAAGACGACGATGCCGACAGCCGCGGCCAAGCATACCACGACGGTGACGACGGTGGCCATGAAGCCCGATTTCTGTTTCAAACTCATACCTTCTTTATGCAATTAACAATTAACAAATAACAATTAACAATTGCACGTGTTAATATGTTGAACTTCCGCATTGAACTTCCGAATCGAAAATCGCAGAACCTATTCCACTAGGGGAAAAACCAACAACAGAAAACCGCGCACCGAGAACCGCGAACTGTTAACTGTTCAAAATCTTCCCTTCGTAGCCCAGAACCAAAGGAAACGGAGCCCGATAGGTATATGGCGGAAGAGGGTCGGCAGGAGGCCGTAGTGGTGGCGCATGATGCGGAAGCGTTCGCGGAGGCCGTCCACGATATGGCTCTTGGTGAAGCCGCCGTCGAGGAAACGGACGATGGTCTCGTGGGTGTTCACTATCTTGTGCGCCTTCTCGATGGTGCGGAGGCACCAGTCGTAGTCGGCCGAGAAGCGGTATTGCGTGTCGTAGTGGGGGCAAAGGGTGCGGCGGGCAATGAAGGCCTGGTGGCACACCAGCATGCCGTCGCGGAAACTGTCTCTCGTGAGGGTCTCGGGCGGTGTGAGGCGGCGGCCGCCTATGACGCTGCCGTCCATGGCTGTTATGACGGTGTCGCCGTAGCAGATGTCGGCGCCGTCGGCGTGTGCCATGGCTCGGGACACTGCGTCGGGGCCGTTGAGCTCGTCGCCTGCGTTGACGAACCACACGTAGTCGCCCGTGGCCTGGTCGAGGCCCTTGTTCATGGCGTAGTAGATGCCGTCGTCGGGCTCGGAGACGATGCGGTTGACCCTCTCGGCGTGGCGGCCCACGATCTGCATGGTGCCGTCTGTCGAGCCACCGTCTATCACGATATACTGGATGGCGGGGTAGTCTTGCGCCTCGACGGAGAGTATCGTGCGCTCGACGGTCTCTACGGCGTTGAACGTTATGGTGATGATGCTTACGATGGGCGTCGGCATGGCTCGGCTATCGTTTGCCATTGTTCCTTAGGGCTTTTTCGTAGACTTCGATATACTTCTGGGCGACGTTCTGCTCTCCGAAGAGGGCTTGCGCGTGCTCCACCACGGCTTGGCGCTGTGTGGAGGGGTCGAAGAACATGGCGGAGTAGATGCCGTTGGCGAGGCTCAGCGAGTTCTTGGCCTCGGCGAGGTAGCCCGTCTTGCCGTGGATCACCATCTCGGGCACGCCGCCAATGCGGAAGCCTACCACGGGTGTGCCGCAGGCGAGGCTCTCGACGACGGTGTTCGGCAGGTTATCCTGGAGCGAGGGGAGCACGAAGGCGTCGGCGGCATTGTAGAGCTCCACGAGGGTCTCGGGGTCGCTGACGAAGCCCATGGCGTGGGTCGAGAACTCGTTGCCTATCTCCGCACAATTCTCGTCGGTGGTGCCGAAGATGGCCAGCTCTACGTGGTGGGCCACGGAGGGGAAGCTGTTGGCTATTATCCTGAGGGCCTCGACGAGGTATCGGTAGCCCTTGCGGATGTCGCTCACCTTGGCGGCGCCGAAGAGGAGTATCTTCTTGTCCTCGGGCAGCCCGAGCTTGCGGCGGCACTCGGCCTTGTCCAATGGGCGGAACACGTTGGTGTCTATGGGGTTGGGGATGGCTGCCGCGGGTCGCCTGTTGAAGAGCGACGAGCTCTTGGCGAGGGTGTTGAGCCACTGCGAGCAGGAGACCAGCGTGAGGTTCATCTTGTCGTATATCTCGCGCTTCTGGTGGAAGAGGCGGGCCGAGAGGTCGGTCTTGCCGCCGTCCGACAGGTAGGGGCAGTAGCCGCAGTGCTCGTTGAACTCGAGGCACGTGCCGGCGTAGTGGCATCCGCCAGTGAAGGGCCACATGTCGTGGAGCGTCCAGACGATGGGCTTGCCGAGGGCGGCGAGTTTCGCGAGGCCATCCATGGAGAGGTAGCCTTGGTTGATCCAATGGAGGTGGATGATGTCGGCCTCTTGCACGGCGGGGATTGTCGATATGTCGCGGCCGTCGCTGGCAATGGAGAAGTTATAGCGCATACTGGAGTGACGCTCGTGGGGCAGGATGCGCAACCGCTCGCTCACGAAGTTTACAAAGTCGCGTCCGCGCTCAACGATGTTGCCGCTGGTGCAGAGCACGTCGGGGTCCGCGGAGCGTTTCTGCTCTACGAGGACCTTGGACTCCACGCCGGCCTTGAGCAGTGCGGAGTGGATGCGTCTCATGGCCACAGCCGCGCCGCCGCCGGCATCGCCTTTGTTGATGTGAATTACTTTCATCTACGTCTGATGAATGGGTGCTTTTCGCTCTGTTCTGGTCTGTTTTATCTGGCGTGGCGGGGTGGGGCGTGCCGCACTGTTCGACCGGCATACCGCACGCACTCCGCGCACTATGGCAAAGATAGCCAAACTTTATAAACTTTGGCGTTTCTCTTGGGGCAATGTTGTTGTCGGATTGGTGGGAGTCGAGTGAACCTTTTCAAGAGGTAAAATTGCCGCATTTCCATTACATATTTTATGTAAAAAATGCTCGAAACGGGTGGAAATGTGTCCAAAATCGATAGATTTCCACCAGTTTCAAGCAAAAAAATGGGGCGAAATATGGGGGTGCTGTTTTCTAACGTGTTGATAATTAGTCGTTGAGCGTTTTGATGACTTCGTAATGGTAGGCTTGCTTTGATTTTCCGCTATTTTTATGGGGCGACGATGCCTCTTTTTGTCGCTCTGTACCTGCATATTCTTGTCGTGAATTGCCATTATTGACGATAGTCCTCGGGATGGGGTTCTCGAAAGGAGATAAGCGGGGCGGAGAGGGTGGGCGATTGTCCTCAAAAAGGCGTTCGAGGGGCTGAATTAAACAAAAAGGATAAAAAAATAACAATTACCCTTCCGATTATGACGACTTATCCCATCTTTTTCATATTTTTGCGTCGGAAAAATGGCAGCAAGCCCGAGGCATCGAAAGCGTCTCCCGCAAAAGGCTGAAGGATAGCGAGTTCGCAAAACGATCCCAAGCCCCGCCCGCCAGTAGAACCGAACAATTTACCCCATTAC
>CAVILU010000022.1:19489-20695 GCA_963643535.1 bacterium
ACCAGCTTCTTAAATGAAAGTTGCTATCGTCGGCACTAGCGGTGCTGTTGGTCAGGAGTTTCTCCGCATCCTCGATCAGAGGAATTTCCCTCTCGATGAACTTGTTCTCTTCGGCTCTGAGCGCAGCGCCGGTCGCAAGTATACCTTCCGCGGCAAGGAGCTTACCGTCAAGGAGCTCAAGCATGGCGACGACTTCAAGGACATCGATATCGTTCTCGCATCGGCCGGTGCGGGCGTGTCTAAGGAGTTCGCCGAGGACATCACCAAGTACGGTGCCGTCATGATCGACAACTCGAGCGCCTTCCGTATGGACGACGATGTGCCCCTGGTTGTCCCCGAGTGCAACGCCGCCGACGCCCTCAACCGCCCCCGCGGCATCATTGCCAACCCCAACTGCACCACCATCATGATGGTTGTAGTCCTCCAGCCCATCGAGAAGATGAGCCACATCAAGCGCATCCATATCTCCAGCTACCAGTCGGCTTCCGGCGCTGGCGCGGCTGCCATGGCCGAGCTCCAGCAGCAGTATAAGGAGCTCGTGGAGACCGGCGAGGCCAAGACCATCAGCAAGTTCCCCCACCAGTTGGCCTACAACGTCATCCCCCAGATCGACAAGATGACGGAGAACGACTACACCAAGGAGGAGATGAAGATGTACAACGAGACCCGCAAGATCATGCACTCCGACGTGCGCACCTCCGCCACCTGCGTCCGCGTTTCGAGCCTCCGCAGCCATTCCGAGAGCGTTTGGATCGAGACCGAGGCTCCCCTCTCCGTGGCTCAGGTCCGCGAGGCCCTCCAGGGCGCGCCGGGCGTGACCCTCGTAGACGATCCTCAGAACTACGTATACCCGATGCCTCTCGAGAGCGCAGGCAAGGACGATGTCTACGTAGGCCGTGTCCGCAAGGACCTCGCCAACGACAATGGCATCACCCTCTGGCTCACTGGCGACCAGATCCGCAAGGGCGCGGCTCTCAACGCTGTCCAGATCGCTGAGTACCTTATTGCTCAGGGAAACGTAAAATAGTGCACAGTGCACAGTGCTCAGTTCACAGTTACGTGGTGATACTGTAGATTTCCCTTTCCTGATTTTTTAGGAAAAAACAAATATCGGGGGGTCCGTTGGCTGCTTTGGCTGACGGACCCCCCCCTTTCAATTGACAATTAACAATTGACAATTGACAATTACGGTGGCGAGTGTCGGGC
>CAVILU010000023.1:0-20223 GCA_963643535.1 bacterium
TAACTGTTAACTGTTAACTGACATAGTTCCTCAATTAGGGCACGGAGGTCGCCGATAGTGGAGACGGCCTTGATTACCATATAGAGTTTGTCGCCATTCTGCTTGAGCTGCGCCTTGCGCGGATTGGCTTGTATCCAGGCGATGATGGAAGAGAAGATCGGGGACTGGTAGAAGGCGGAATTGGGGTCGGAGACGAAATGGAGCGTCACGCTGCCGCCCTTCATTATAACCTTCTCGATGCCGAGATTTTGGGCACGGTTGCGGATCTTGACAGAGTCGAGGAGGTTAACGGCTTGCTGCGGCATAGCACCGAAACGGTCTATCACCTCATCGCGGAAACGGTCGATGTCCTCATCCCTCGTCATAGAGTCCAGCGAGCGGTAGAGACGCATGCGTTCCGAGATACTGGAGATGTAAGAGTCGGGCAAGAGAGCCTCCTCGTCAATCGTAACCTGCGTGTCGGCCACGAACTGCGGGATGGCATCATTCTGCGCCACATTGTCGCTTGCGAAGAGTTCCTTATACTCCGTAGTCTTGAGCTCGATAACAGCCTCGGCAAGGACCTTCTGATAGGTCTCGTAGCCCATATCTGTTATGAAGCCCGATTGCTCGGCACCGAGGACATCGCCTGCGCCACGGATATCGAGGTCCTGCATGGCGATATTGAAGCCCGAACCGAGGTCCGCAAACTCCTCAATAATCTGGAGGCGACGGCGCGCATCTTGCGTAAGCGTCGAGATGGGGGGCGCGAAGAGGTAGCAGAACGCCTTCTTATTGCTGCGTCCGACACGGCCACGAAGCTGATGGAGCTCGCTGAGGCCGAACATATGGGCGTTGTTGATGATTATGGTGTTGGCGTTCGGAATATCGAGGCCGCTCTCGATAATTGTAGTGGCCAAGAGCACATCATATTCGCCATTGATGAAGTCGAGCATTATGCTCTCAAGAGTCGTACCCTCCATTTGGCCGTGAGCCACAACCGTGCGGACATCGGGCAAGATGCGTTGGAGCACACGCTGGAGCTCCACAAGATGCTCAATGCGGTTGTTGATAATGAACACCTGGCCTCCGCGCGCCACCTCATAATTGACGGCCTCGCGCATAGCGTCTTCACTGAAAGCCTGGACGATGGTCTCGATAGGCTGACGGTTAGAAGGCGGAGTGGCGAGCACACTGAGGTCTCGCGCACCCATAAGGGAGAACTGGAGAGTACGTGGAATAGGCGTGGCCGAGAGAGTCAGGGTATCGACATTAACCTTAAGCTGACGCAGTTTCTCTTTGACACCCACGCCAAAACGCTGCTCCTCGTCAATAATGAGCAGGCCAAGGTCATGGAACTTAACATCCTTACCGATAAGGCGATGCGTACCAATGACAATATCGACTTCGCCAGCAGCAAGACGCTTGAGCACGTCACGCACCTCGGCGGGCTTGCGAAGGCGCGAGATATACTCAACCTTACAGGGCAGACCTTCGAGGCGGTTGCGGAAAGTATTGTAGTGCTGGAAAGCGAGGACTGTTGTAGGCACAAGGACAGCCACCTGCTTATTGTCGCACACAGCCTTAAAAGCCGCACGCACAGCAAGTTCCGTCTTGCCAAAACCGACATCGCCACATACGAGTCGGTCCATAGGAGCCTGCTTCTCCATATCGGCCTTGATGGCCTTGTTAGCCTTATTTTGGTCGGGCGTATCCTCATAGAGGAATGAGGCTTCGAGTTCCTGCTGGAGGTAGGAGTCGGGAGCGAAGGCAAAGCCCTCCTCCTCTTTTCGTTTGGCATAGAGGGCGATAAGTTCACGCGCGATATCCTTGACACGGCTCTTGGCGCGCGCCTTGATTTTTGCCCAATGCCCCGAACCGAGGCGCATAATGTTGGGCGGGGTGCCTTCCTTGCCGCGATACTTGGATATCTTGTGCATGCTTTGGACACTCACGTAGAGTGTATCGCCATCCTTATACATAATCTTGATGGCCTCGAAAGTCTTGCCTGCGGCAGTCTGAGTCACGAGACCTCCGAAGATGCCGACGCCATGGTCCATATGGACAACGTAGTCGCCAAGCTTGAGTTCGCTAAGCTCACGAAGAGTTATGCTCTGCTGTTGGCGGCGCATATCGTCGTTGCGCAGCGTATAACGTTGGAAACGCTCAAAAATCTGGTGGTCGGTGTAGAAGCAGAGACGCAACTCCTTGTCAATGAAGCCGGCATGGAGCGAGATCTGCATCTCGGAATATTTCAGCTTGCGTTTGCGCTCAGACAGGATGGCGCGCAGGCGTTGGAGTTGGCGGCTGTTGTCCGAAAGGAGGAAAACCTGATAGCCGTCGGCCGACTTGAAATATATATCGTCTTCGAGGAGGTCGAAATTCTTCTTGAAGAGAGGCTGACTAATGGTCTGGAAATCAATATCCGCAGCAGAGCCTTTGGCATTGGTGAGGTTCACCACCGGGCAATGAATGGCATTGAACCACTCGTCGGCATGGCAGAAAGTATCAATAGAGAGGGGCACACCATCGGCCTCCTCGATCTCGGCACAGGCTTGGGCTGCGGCATCGTATTGCGCATTGTGCAAGTCGCGGCAATCATCCTCACCAACGAACCACAGTGCCGCACTATCGGGAATAGAGCGCGAGAAAGGCGCAAGAGACGTTGTCTTCTCCACTCGCCCAAGGTCCGGCACAATATTTATAGAGTCAATCTTCTCGCTCGACAATTGAGTCTCAAGATCAAAAGAGCGAAGAGAATCGACCTCATCGCCAAAGAAATCGATGCGGGTAGGCATGTCGGACGCATACGAGAAGAGGTCCACAATACTGCCACGCACAGAGAATTGACCTGGGCCATATACAAACTCCGCCCTCGTAAAGCCATATTCAAGCAGCGTATCGACAAGGAAAGAGAGACTGAGCTTGTCGCCGCGATGGAGCACCATTACATCGCTCTTGACAGTCGACGAGTCTGGGACTTTCTCGGCCATGGCGGCGGCATAGGTCACGATGGTCACCTTCTCGTCGGATGCGAAATGCGCGAGAGCCTCGGTGCGGAGTTGGATATTTTGGGCATCGAAAGCACTGCTCTTTGGCTTATGGCGGAAAGAGGAGGGTAGGAAGAATACATTTTGTTCGCCGAGGAGGCACGAGAGGTCGTGGTAGAGATAAGGAGCATCATCGCGGTCGGAGCAGACAACGATGTTGCGGGTTGCGCCAACAGCGGCAATGGCGACGGCGCGAGCGGAAGCCACGAGCGATTTGACTGTGAGACGTTGACCAGACTTGCCTGCGGCGAGAAAATTGCGGATAGCGGCTACGCGCTGGTCTTTGATGTAGTTGTCTAAAATCGACATATCAGTTTGACTATTAGCCCAAAGATTGTCAATTGAGTCTATTGGGGAGAAAGTTTATTTTATGCTTTTGGGGCTTATGTATACGCAGTTACGGGCATCGCACCCTAAAATTTAGTTGTGCAATGCCTAATCAATTTTGTTCCTGCACTCGCTTATAACGTGTCTAGGGGGAGAATGTTTTACCCACCGCCTCTGATTTTACGAGTCTGTGCTAAACATAGCAAAGATAATAAGCGGAACTGCAAAAGGCAAAGATTATGTCCAAAGGTTTTTTGTGGGGGATAGCGGATGAAAGAAAAGCCGCCGCAAGCAACAGACTGCTTGCGGCGGCAAATATTCTTGTTCCGAACGTCTCCTTATTGTCTCTACAACAATTGAGAGATTTGTGAGTTATTCGGGAACTATTCTTTAGTAGAACTTGATGCGGTTGTCCTCAATCTCCACGTCGGTAACAACGCTGCTGACGTAGTAAGGAAGAGAACGGAGGCGAGACTGGTAAGAACGCTTAACGGCCTCGGCATCGGAAGCAGAATCCTCGTTTGCGGAGACGACCTCGATTGCGTAAGCACCATTGTTACCCTCGACAGCGGAGAAGGTAGAACCGGGCTGCAGAGAGACAGCCTTGCCGACAACAGCGGGCTCGAGACCTGCACCAGCGATGGAGTTAGAAGCGAAGCTTACGTTCTTAGCTGAGTCAACCTTGACATTGTACTTCTCGGCGATCTGAGCGAGAGACATACCCTGGGTTGCGGCAGCAACCTCTGCAGCCTTCTTATCGCGACGGATCTGAGCAGTGATGTTAGAAGAGACATCATTGATGTCAGCGTAGCCCTCCTCCTGGATCTTGGTGAGGGTAGCGAGGACGAACTCATCATCGCAAGGGAAGAGTTCAGATACCTGACCTACCTTAGCATCGTATGCCCACTTGACAATCTCGCGAGCGTGCTTGATAGAGTTGATGCTCTGATCGCTGGATGCGATATTGCGGCCGACACGCTTGATGACGTTAGCGGTATCGGTAACAGCCTGGAAGGAAGCACCGTCCTTGATCTGTGAAGCGAGGGTCTGAGCCTGTGCGTAGACCTGCTGCTGGGTGCGAGAGCTATAGACAACAGTCTTCTCGATGGTGGCGACATGGTACTTCTTGACCTCTACGCCACGAGCCTGAATGTTGATGATATGGTAGCCGAACTGGCTCTGAACCATTACGATATCGCCAGCCTTGCCAGTGAAGCAAGCCTCGTTGAAGGTGGGAACCATAACGCCATCCTTGAACCAATCGAGGTCGCCGCCATTGATAGCGGAACCGGGATCCTTGCTGTACTGACGAGCGAGAGCAGCGAAATCTGCGCCACCCTTAGCGAGTGCGAAGATGCTGTCGGCGAGAGCCTGGCTCTCTTGGATGAGGATGTGACGAGCCTTGACAGAGTCGGGGCGGTTAGCTACATCGGCGAGGCGAGAAAGCTTATAGGTCTCACCCTCGAGGTAAGGACCGTAGACATCACCAACCTGTGCAGTCTCGATGAAAGACTTGAGGCTGCCATTGAGCTGAGCTGCGGTGTAGTAACGATTGTCTACATCACTCTCAGAATTCATCTTAGCGTAATCGAAAGCGTCAACCTCGCTGCTAGAGAAGTCAGCCTTGAGCTCCTCAAGAGCCTTGCGGGTGTCCTCACGGTCGAGGTCGGTGGGGCGGATGGGGAAAGAGACGAACTCGATGTCGCGACCCTCTTTTACTCGGTAGATCTCCTGGTTCTTCTTGTAGAGAGCCTTGATCTCAGAATCGGAGACAGCGATGGTGCTGTCGGGGATGAGGGAGTAACGGACATTGACGTAGTTGACGTCGAGCTTGTTAGCGAGCTTAGCCTGAGCAACCTCTACTTGTGCCTTGTTGCAGTAAGCGGACTTGGCGAGGAGTGCAGAGAACTTCTGGATCTTACGATTGAAGCGGAGCTGATTCTCGAGGTAGTTCCAATAGAAAGCGAAGTTAGGATCGCTCCTGCGGCCCTGCTGGAGGTACTGGAGGGCGAGGTTACGATCGAAGACACCAGTCTGGGGGTTGGTGAACATCTGGCGGCAAGCGGGAACAACATGGTCGCCACAAGCCATATCGAGGATCTCAGCATCAGAGACTTCGATGCCAGCGTCCTCAAAGAGCTCGCCGAAAACGACATCAGCGATCTCCTGCTGCCAAACGCCCTCGCGGAGCTCATTCTGCTTCTGCTCGGGGATGGAGCTTGTTTGGTTCTCAATCTTATAGATTGCCTCGGCGTTCTCTATTTTCTGTTGGAACTCGAGGGTCTTGACTTTGTGACCATCAATAACGCCGACGGTCTCACGGTCAACAAAGATGCTGCTGCCGCTACCGAGCAAGTCGGTGAGGATAAAAGCGAGGAGTGCCAAAGCTATAAGAGCGGTGATGAACACAGCCGCCTTATTCCTCAGGGTTTGTAGTGCTGCCATTGTGAAAGAATAGCTCTATTTATGTTTTGTGTTTGTTACAGGGAGAGACGTGCGCACTCGCAGTCCAGCAAGCTGGGACGACAGCACACACGTTGCTAATCAGGGCGCAAATATACGGATATGATGCTTTTTTATCAAATTTTCACCTCACTAAAATTTCTTTGCGCTTTTCAGAGGTTATTTATGGGGATGTGGATGAGCGCGTGGAGGAGACCGTCGCCGAAGTCGCGCGAGAAGGCGGAGGCGTTGAGTCGTTTGAGACAATCTTCCATATTTTGGGGGAGGAAAATCTCCTCGTTCTCGGAAGTGAAATATAAACTTGATGTTGGAACCTCACCGCCAATGCATACGGAGACAGTAACCGTGTCGGCACTATATTTACCACGCTCCACGAGCACGCGGACAAAACCTCGCTGCGCGGTAGACACAATGGCATCGACAAGGACATCAATAAGGAGGAGACGGTAAGCCTCGGGGTCGAAATCGAAGACGCAGTTGCGCAGCGAAGTAGAGAAACCGACATTCTTAGACGAGCGCGTGATGGCCGCCACCTGACGGACAATAGTGCGCGAGACAGTCACGATATCATGGCGTCCAATGCGCAACTCATCGGGGAGCTGATCTGCCTCCATTGCGCCCGAGGCCACGGAAGCGAGAGCCGTATTGGCAGAAATGAGACGCTCCGCCATATTGCGGATAGAGATGGAATCCGAGAGAGGGAGTCCATGGATGTCGGACACCGCCACAATGTCGTCGGCAAGGACATCGAGGGAGGTGGAGACGTTGACGGCCACGGACTTGAGGACGATGGAAGAGATTTCTGTCGAGGGGACAGACTGCTCGCCCATTGTCGCGAGGTAGTCGTTCTTGAGCATATTCTCTTCAAAGCCTCGGCGGACCTTGCGTTTGCCACGTCTGTTGCCTGTGAGGAATGTAGCGCCAAAGGCTATGGAGAGTAAAATGATAGCGAGGATAGAGTGGAGCTTCGAGGACTTATACCATGGCAGGTAGGAGTGGATGATGAGCTCCGTGACATGCTCAGACCTGCGGCCGTCGGGGTCGATTGCCGTAACGCGGAGTGTGTAGTCGCCAGGTTCGAGAGCCGGGATGCGGAAATAGGGATCAGAGGAGACGGAGGAAGGATTTTTGCTACCAACAACCTCACACTCATACATAAAGCAGTTTGGCGAAGGAGCGCCGAGCACCGAGAAGTGCACATCGAAAGTACCGTCGTTGCAAGGGATAGTTATAGACGAGCAAAGAGGGATAGCGCGCTCCGTCGGCACGACATCACCGATAGTATCGCCCGGCATTATAAGCACACCATTGGAAGTGAGAGCACTGAAGGACACCGAAGGAACCGCACTCACATTGTTGTTCTCGACAATGTACTCATTAATACCATTCTCGGCACCAATCCAAACAGAGCCGAAGGGGAGCATACAAGCCGCGCGCTGCGAATTGACACCAGAGAGCAAACCACTGGCATCGCTATACTTGCCAATGACGAAACGATAGCCACATTCCTCAGTAGCAGACGGATAGACCTTGATAAGGCAAGCCTCGGAAGGCGTGACGACAACCGCTCCACCCATAGGGTCGGCAGCGCAAGCCACCCCCGCCTGAGAGAATGCAATATTGCGCAAGAAATGCGCCACACCCGTGGAATCGGGCTCCTTGAAAACATCTACGCCAGAGGAGACAGCCACCCAGATAAAGCCATGCTTGCCCACGCAGATATCAGACGGACGCTCAGGACGCAAATCATAATCCGCCAAACGCCTGACCGACACGTCGCCACCACTCATCGAGAGACGGAAGATAGAAGAGCGGGTGAGCACGAGCACGGAAGACGAATCGACATCCGCACGCATCGAGACAATATCGTCGTCGACGCTCACGACACGGCATTTTTTGAACATGTCGTCGGGGCGCAAAGCGTTGGGGAGAGCAAGAACTTGATTGCCAGAAGCGGCCCAAACGCAGCCATTTATTGAAGAGGCCACGGTTCCGGCTTTTGTATTAGTACCGAGAGGATCGGGCACATCAGTGCGACCATTGAAGTACGTGACAACGGGTTGCGAGGAGCCCCGCACCTTACCGTAACGGGCAAAACCGCGGTTAGAAATATACGTCCACAACGAGCCATCGGAGAGAGCAGCCACACGATCCACGGCATCTTGCTTCGGGAAAGGCAAAGCCTCACACTCATGGGAATGGACATCGATGCGGAACAAGCCGTCGCCATTTGTACCGACGTACGCGTTCCGGCCACCGTCTGTGGAGATGCAACGCACATCGGCAATACTCTCTTGCGCCGACGGCGGGCGGACGGAAAGAGGAGCAAACTTAAATGCCGACGGATGATATACAGAGAATCCAGAGTGCTGATATCCGATAACCACCGCGCCCGACGAGAGAGTGAACACACACGTGCAGAGATTGCTGCGGAGGCTAAGAGGCGCATTGGGAGTGCGGCGCACGGGTGTGCAGGTATTGGCTGTCGGATCGAGCACGCATGCGCCATTGCGGTCGGAGACCAGCCAGATGCGGTTTCGGCTGTCGATGCCCACGTCAATCAAGCTTTTGGGCACATCGTCCGTCCAGTATGAGCGGTTGTTGATGAGTTCCCATCCCAAGCCCGCCATAGGCTTGCGCCAAAGGGAATCGCCACTTGCCGAGATTACCCACAGATCGCCATCGAGGTCCACCTTCATTGTGCGGACACCGGAGGTCAGTGGCGTGGTGAAGACTTGTGGCGTTGGAGCCATACCCGAGGCTGGCGGGAAACAGCGGAGCACGCGGCCATCCGACAAGAGAATGGCGAGGCCAAAACGCGATGGGCAGACATTGGTAACCTTCGAGTTGGTGGGCAATTCAAAGGAATATGAATCGGAAGGAGTTGGGGAATAGATGACGCGGTTGCGGTCTATCATCCAGAGGTTTCTGCGGCCATCGACCCATACGCCGGAGACAGAATCAGTGGCACCGCGGGAGCGCAGGAACTCATCGGCCTTGCTGTAGGTGAGCGTATTACGCTTGAGGAGGGCATAGCCGTCGGAGAGATGCAGGAGCATGGTATCGGGGCCAAACTCCTGAGCTCCGAGGACCTCGCCGCCTCGCAGAATAGAATCGGGGATAGAAAAAGAGGTTACCGTATAACCATCGTAGCAATCGAGCCCCCAAAGAGTAGACAGCCATAGGAAACCACGTCGGCCAGCGCACACGGAGTTGACACGCTCGTGCGAAAGACCGGACTCCATGCCGACGTGGCGGAAAGCGAAGCGAGGCTGCGCCGAAGCCAACGAAGCACACAGCAAAAGCGGCAGGAGCAAGGCACGCAGCCGCGGTAGATGGAAAAGGGTAGAGATAAAGTTCATAGAGGCCACGGATATGGGGAGCCGGGATGCATATACGGTTGCGAGCGCAAATTTACCTTGGTTGGGTCAATGAAAAAAACTTAAATTGCATAATTAACACTTCAGTCATGCATATTCCGTATGGTTCTGACGTTATTAAGGTGTGAATGCTCGGTTGCGGCCCGCATATTCACAGAATTTGATTAACTTCGCAATAATAAAGAGATTTTTATGCGTCTGCCTTGACGAGGCACGCCCAACGACCAACAATGGACTATTTAATAATCATTCTTCAGCTGCTGCTGAGTTTGTCGATACTTGTCATAACCCACGAGTTCGGCCATTTCTTCTTCGCAAAACTTTTCAAGATCAAGGTAGAGAAGTTCTTCCTCTTCTTCGATATAAACGACATCAAGCTCTTCTCGTTCAAGAAGGGCGAGACGGAATATGGCGTAGGCTGGCTGCCGCTGGGCGGCTACGTCAAGATAGCCGGCATGATAGACGAGTCGATGGACAAGGAGCAGATGGCTCAGCCTGTCCAGGAGTGGGAGTTCAGGGCAAAGCCGGCATGGCAGAGGGCCCTCGTCATGGCGGGCGGCGTCTTGGTGAACTTGCTCACCGCCCCCCTCATCTTTTGGATATTGGCATTCTCATATGGCGACACGTACTTGCCGATGTCGGAAGCCCGCAACGGATTCGACTACAGCGACGCAATGCTTGAGGTCGGATTCCAGAATGGCGACATCATAACTGGCATCAATGGCACTGAGTGCGAGACCTACAAGGAGGCCGCCAACGCCATAATCTTCGACGACACGTGCACAGTAAACATCATCCGCAAGGGCGAGGCAATGGACATCAAGTTGCCGCACGACTTCTTCCGCAACATATTGCGAGGCAACGACAACCAGGCTCTCTTCGCATTCCGCGTACCCGTGGTTATAGACTCCGTAATGGCAGGCAGCGCGGCTGAGAAGTATGGTGTATTGAAGGGTGACTCGGTCATCTCCGTCGGCTATGTCGAGAATCCGTCTTTCTCGGAGTTCCACACTGTGATAGACAGCCTCAAGGGACAGGATGTAAGCCTTGTAGTTGCACGTGCGGCGGGCAACGTCGACAGCCTCAGCATCCACGTGGGCGAGGATGGGCTGATAGGCATCTTCAACTGCGACCCGAGTCGTTGGCTCAGCACGAAGACTGTCAGCTATGGGTTCTTCGAGGCTTTGCCGGCGGGCGTTGTCAAGGGTAAGGATTTGCTGGTCAACTATTGCAGGCAGTTGCCAATGCTCTTCACCAAGGAGGGAGCGACAAAGGTTGGCGGCTTCGGAACTATCGCCAAGATGTTCCCGTCGCGATGGAATTGGTATAACTTCTGGTTCAACACTGCATTCCTTGCTATCATGTTGGCCGTCATGAACATATTGCCTATACCGGGTCTTGACGGTGGCCATCTGCTCTTTGTCATCGTGGAGATGTTGACGGGCTACAAGGCTAGCGACAGAGTACTGGAGATTGCGCAATATATCGGAATGTCGATCATACTCCTGCTCGTCCTCTACGCCAATGGTGCCGACGTGGTGCGCTATATAATTAGCAAATAAGGACATAAGACAAGAAAAGAGCACACAGGAGGCACGGAAGTGACTGACGAGAACTCAAGGCGAGAGTCCGCAAAAGGGCTGAGGAAGTGGCTGCGCAAAGCGGTGGCCACAGCGGCAGTCGTGTTCGCCACGATGACGGCGGCAACAGCCCAGGGCACGGCAACGGGAGTGAACCCGCAAGTGCCGGACTACATCTACGCCCGCCGAATGGAGCACCTCAACGACTTGAGCCCCATAACACTTGAGTATAACACACAGGTGAGGGCCTACATAGACGTCTACCTCGTCAGGCGACGCGACCACTTGGCAAACATACTCGGGCGCGCCGAATATTACTTCCCTATTTTCGAGGAATACCTAAGCAAATATAATCTTCCGCAGGAACTTAAGTACCTGGCAGTCATAGAGAGCGCATTGGACCCCAAGGCCAAGTCGAAGAGCGGGGCAATGGGGCTTTGGCAATTCCTCTACCACGCCGGCCTTATGATGAACCTCAAGGTCACGAGTTACGAGGACGAGCGATGCGACGTGCGCAAGAGCACCGACGCGGCTTGCCGATATCTGCAATACCTATATAAGAACCTCGGAGACTGGCAGTTGGCACTCGCGGCATACAATGGTGGACTTGGTCAAGTGCAGAAAGCCATTGAGCGAGCCGGAGGTACAAAGAAGTCGTTTTGGGAACTGTCTGAGTATATGACACCCGAGATGCGGTCTTATGTACCCGCCTTTATTGCAGTGAACTACGTCATGAACTATTATCAGAAGCATAATGTGCGTCCGGCGCAACCGGCATACACATTGGCCGACGTGGACACGGTATATGTCAACATGAGTCTCTCCTTTGACCAAATAAGCCGAGCCTCGGGCGTCAAGAGAGACGTGTTGCAGCAGCTCAATCCGCAATATATAAAGGACTTCATAGCCTACGACGGCACACCGCAGCGACTGACTTTGCCACGTAACAACGTACCGCGCTACCTCCGCAGCGAGCGAATGCTACGCCCCGACACGGCACCCGATATGACGGGATTTTTCGGGACGCCGCAAATCGTAACGGACACCCTGACGCACGTAGTGGCCAAAGGCGAATATCTGCACAGGATAGCTATGCAATATCAGACCACCGTGACCGACATAATGGGTTGGAACGGCATGGATACCAAAGACATAAAGATTGGGCAACGCCTAACTATATATTACGACCGCGAAATCTCGCCCTACTTCTTCGTCGTGGAGGAGAAGACATAAAAGGGAGAACGGGCACACAATAATTATAACACCATAATTATATACACATTGGTTTATATAAGAGTGGAGCCCAAAAAGATTTCGGGAAAACATTAAAGCAGAGAACTGAAAATGGAAAAGATAAAGAAATCGGCCATAGTCACCGTGCTGACAGCCGTAGTGTGTGCCACAATGGCATCATGCTCATCCAACGACCCTAAAGACGCCTTCAAGCCCGAGATAACGGGGCGTGCGGGCGAAGTACTCGTAGTGATGGGCCCCGCAACTCAGCGCGACACCGCCGGTCACACCATAGAGCGCATCCTCGGGCAAGAGTACCTCGGCCTCCCCGCCGCCGAGCCTATTTTTGAGATGCAGCCCATCCCGCACGTAAGTTTCGACAACGACTACAACATGCACAAGTTGCGCAACATAATCATTGTAGACGTAGCGGACACAATAAAGACCGACACCATAGCATTCTTCAAAGAGACATGGGCACGCCAGCAGGCCGTGATCCGCATCCAAGCCAAGAACAGTGAGGGCATTGCGCGCGTAGCCACCAACAACGAGATAAAGATTGTAAGTTTCCTCGTCAAGGCGGAGCGCGACAGGCTCATCAAGTATTATAAGCGAATAACGAGCGGCGCGAACTCGAATGACGTGGCAAGGCGTTGGGGCATCCAAATGAACATCCCCAATATATACGACAAATGCAACCCGGCGCGCAAGGACGAAGTATCGTGGTACATGAGCGACACTGACGAGTATTCCGACGGCATAGTCGTATACTCATACCCATACACAGGTCCCGAGTGCATGACCAAGGAGGCCTTGATAGCCCATCGCGACTCGGCACTTTGGGCCAACATCATCGGTCCGCACGACTCGCGAATGTGCACCGAGACTCTCTATAAGGACGAGATGGTGTATAAATATGGTCAGAAGATGCAGAGCGGGCATGACGTGGCCGAGCTTCGCGGACTGTGGAAGATGGACGGCGCGGCAATGGGTGGCCCGTTCATCATGCGCGCAGTACTGGACGAGGCTAACAACCGCGTGATTGTCACCGACGGCTACGTCTACTACCCCTCCCGCGAGATGAAGCGCAACCACATCAGGCAGCTCGAAGCCGTCATGTACACCCTCAAACTTAAGGAGTAAGGGCGACAGTTGGCTCTCATCTTTTATCCACAGATTACCCAAATTTGCACTGACAGGAAACTTTTGAGGCCCAGCGCTATAGGCACAGATTTCGCTTAGCTCTAATTTGGTCTTCGCAGAGTGCGGATAATCTCAGGAAAAATGAAGGACCAACATTTGGCTTGAGTTTGGGAAAGAAAGAGAGCCCCAAACATAAAGATAGAAACGCAAAAAACGAGACATATAAAATGAAAATAGGCATAACGCAAGGCGACGTAAACGGCATCGGTTACGAAGTAATAATGAAAGCCTTGCAAGACATGGAGATAATAGAGGACCTGACACCCATTATCTACGGTTCTCCCAAGGCCGCGGCATACCACCGCAAGGCCCTCAACGTGGCGGGCTTCAGCCTCAACAACATCAATGACGCAGAAGAGGCACACCCCAAGCGCATAAACATCATCACTTGCGGCGACGACAACATCAAGGTAGAGCTTGGCAAATCGAGCGAAGCTGCAGGTCAGGCGGCCTTTGCTGCTCTCGAAGCGGCAGTGCGCGACCTCAGCGATGGCAAGATTGACGCCGTTGTGACCGCCCCAATTAACAAGAAGAACATCCAGAGCGAGAGCTTCAACTTCCCCGGCCACACCGAATACCTTGAGCAAGCGGCACAGGCACCGGCACTGATGCTCCTCGTGGCTGGCAAACTCCGCGTGGGCGTGGTGGCAGGTCACGTGCCCATTGCCAAAGTGGCGCAATTCATCACCGCCGACAAGATTTTGAGCAAGCTCCGCATCCTCAACCGTTCGCTCAAGCAGGACTTCAATATCGACGGGCCTCGCATCGCCGTCCTCGGTCTCAACCCGCACTCTGGCGACCATGGTTTGCTGGGCGAAGAGGAGGAGACCGTGATTGCCCCCGCCATTGCCAAGGCACAGGAGGAGGGCATTTGCGCCATGGGTCCCTACCCTGCCGACGGTCTTTTCGGAAGTGACTCGCTTGGCAAGTTCGACGCCATCCTGGCCATGTACCACGACCAGGGCCTCGCACCCTTCAAGGCCCTCGCCTTCACGAGCGGCGTAAACTTCACCGCCGGCCTGCCAATCATCCGCACGTCGCCCGACCACGGAACGGCGTATGACATTGCCGGAATGGACAAGGCAGACCCGACATCGATGCGCGAAGCCATATACCTGGCTATGGACGTAGTCCGCAACCGCCGCACAAATCAGGAGCTCGAAGCAAACAAGCTGACAGTCAAGGGCGAGACTCGCACCGAGCGCAACGCCTAAGAAGTAATAGCAAAGACTAGAGACGCACGATGCGCCAGCCGGAAACGACAAGAAGAGGCGGCGCATCGTGCATATCTTTTTACCCCCAACCCCATATGGAAGAGAAGACGAGAGTAGGACGCTTTGCGCCCTCGCCAAGCGGACGCATGCACCTCGGCAATATATTCGCGGCCCTCATGAGCTACGGTTCCGCCAAGAGCCGCGGCGGGCGGTGGATACTCCGCATAGAGGACCTCGACAGGCAGCGGTGCAAGCCCGAATACTCGGCACAGATTGTGGACGACTTGGCATGGCTCGGGATGGTGGCCGACGAGGGTGCCGGGGCGGCTACGGACGGAGGGCATGGGCCATATTATCAGAGTGAGCGCGACGCCATATATGCCGAGGCTTTTGAGAAACTGAAGGGTGCGGGGCTGGCGTATGAGTGTTTTTGCAGGAGGCAAGACCTTACGGCGGCATCGGCTCCGCATGCTTCGGACGGGCACACTATATATGCGCGGACGTGCCTTGGGCTGAGCGAGGCCGAGAAGGCAGAACTTAGGCTCACGCGCAAACCGGCATGGCGGCTGCAGTTGCCGCATGAGGAGAGCGTCTTAATGGACGAGCATTATGGTGAGCATAGGGCTTACTTGGACACGGACCGCGGGGACTTTATCTTGCGGCGCGGGGATGGGAACTTTGCGTATCAGCTGGCTGTG
This sequence comes from bacterium, assembly GCA_963643535.1. Taxonomy (GTDB): domain Bacteria; phylum Bacteroidota; class Bacteroidia; order Bacteroidales; family Marinilabiliaceae; genus W3P20-009. Next base: position 15,128 of record CAVILU010000023.1, read on the forward strand.
GTCGTGGATGACGCTCTGATGGGCGTGAATGAGGTGGTAAGGGCTCGGGACTTGATGTCGGCATCGCATGAGCAGTCTTTTTTGCTGCGGGCGTTGGGTTATGAGGTGCCTCATTATTGCCATTTCCCGTTGCTCGTGGCACCCGATGGGAGTCGGCTTAGCAAGAGGGAGCGGTCTTTGGCTATGGACAAGATACGCGAGCGGCTGCGGCCTAATGAGCTTATTGGGCTGATGGGTTGGTTGGCTGGTTTTCAGGGGAGTTGGGGGCCTATGTCGCTTGGGGAGTTTGTGGAGGCTTTTGATTGGGGTCTTGTGCCTCGGGAGGATATACTGATTGACCCGAGTGAAGTTGTTTAGGCTGTTATTTTTGCTGCAAGATAGATTTTTACGGAATAGCAATATCATTTTTACAGACGTGACAAACATCTGTCTTAAGGGCGCAACGCATATGTAACACCGCTAAGAGAACTTTGCATCTGAAGAAAAGATAGAAACAGATGCAAAGATTAGGGAATAGATTCCGCACGACGTTTGTCGCCATGGTGGCACTTACGGTCAGCACAGCAGCTTGGGCGGGCGGTCCGCTCAAGGGGCGCATTTTAGACAAGAAGACGGGCGAACCGCTCTTCGGCGTGACCATCCAAGTGGAGGGCACGACAAACGGCACCGTCACGGACTTCGACGGCAACTACGAGATTAAGGTCACGCCCGACGCCGCATATCGGGTAGTGGTGAAATATATGGGCTTTCAGACCCAGATAATTGAATGCGGAGCAAAGCAAACTACGCTCGACGTAAACCGTGAAATATATGGGCTTCCAGACCCAGATAATTGAATGCGGAGCAAAGCAAACTACGCTCGACGTAAACCTCGAAAGCGAGGATATAGCCGTAGAGACCGTCACCGTCGTAGGCCAGGCACGTCAGAGTTCGGACAATGCATTGCTCAAGTCCATGAAAGCCAGCCTCTCGGTCGAGAGTGGAATATCGGCACAACAGATTTCCAAGTCGCAGGACAACAACGCATCGGAGGTCGTCCGCCGCATACCTGGCATCTCTATTATCGACGACAAGTTCGTCATGGTGCGCGGCCTCTCGCAGAGGTATAACAACGTATGGATTAATGGTGGCGCGGTGCCCAGTTCGGAGGCGGACTCTCGCGCTTTCTCGTTTGACATCATCCCGGCCTCGCAGCTCGACAATATGGTGATCGTAAAGTCTCCATCGCCTGAGTATCCGGCCGACTTCTCTGGCGGATTTATCATTGTTCGCACAAAGGATGTGCCTCTTTCCAATTCGATAAGCTTCGGGATAAGCGGCAACTTCAACACACAGACCCATGGACACACGTTCCTAGAAGGGAAGAAGAGCCCCACGGACTGGCTTGGTTTCGACAGCGGAATGCGCATGATAAACGGTGGCATCAAGGGCACTCTGAATAGCATTGCGGGCGACGGCGTTGACCTCCAAGGCAATGGGTTCAACAATGATTGGGCGGCGCAGAAGAGCACACCGATAGCCGACTTTTCGGCCAACTTCGCAATAAACCGCGTATGGGAAATTGGCGCACGCAAACTCACACTGCTTGGCGCGGCGAACTACTCTAATCAGCACAGGCGATTTGCCAATATGCGCAACTGCCTCTTCGGAGTATACGACACTAGCAACAACCGCAGTAACTACTTGCACGATAATACCGACCAGCAATATAATCACAATATCCGCCTCGGAGCAATGCTCAATATGGCTTTCATTGGCGAGGCCGGACGCAACCGCATAGAGCTCAAAAACATATTCAATCAGCTTGGCAAGAGCCGCTTCACCAGCCGCGAAGGCATCAACGCACAAGGCGACAACACCCGCAGCGCAGAGACACTCTACCAAAGCCGAATGACATATAACGGACAGTTGACAGGCAAGCATAAGATTAGCGACGAGAGCAAACTCGATTGGAGCCTAGGATGGGCATTCTCAAACCGCAATATGCCGGATCGCAAACGCTGGCAGCTCAACGACAAGATGGAGACTGGCGTGATAGCCCTCTCATCGAGCAACGACATAAGCCGAGAGTTCACCAGACTCAACGAGAACGTAGAGAGCGCGAACATAAACTACGAGCGCACTATGGACATAAACGGCTGGCAACCGATGCTCAAGGTTGGAGCCTTCGGCGAGATGCGCAACCGCGACTACTTCACGCGCAACTTCCTCTATAACTGGAACTACGCACATAACAATATGCCCGAGGGCTTCCGATATTTCGACGTAGCCACCGAGCTCATGACCGAGGAGAACTACGGTGTAATAAACTTGGAGCCGCGTACGTGGCCGTTAATATGCCCTTCGGTCCTGTGGGAGTCTACGCCGGACTGCGTTTTGAGGCCAACAAGATGACTCTCACCAGCCACACGAGGGACTACGAGGCCAGCCCGAAAGACAAGGAATATGACAACCGCGACCTCTTCCCATCGGTGAACATATCCTACAACATCAACGACAAGAACATCATCCGCGCGGCATACGGAAAGTCGGTGAACAGGGCAGAGTTCCGCGAAGTATCGTCATCGGTATTCTACGACTTCGACTTGGCGGCGGACGTTATGGGTAACACAGAGCTCACTTCGTGCTATGTGCAGAATATGGACTTGCGATATGAGTATTATCCTTCGGCGAGTGAGCTCATTAGCGTCGCATTCTTCTACAAGCATTTTGACAATCCGATAGAATGGACATACACAGTCCAGGGCGGCACGGACCTCACGTATAGTTATAAGAATGCTGAGGCGGCTCGCAACTATGGTGTTGAGGTTGAAATTCGTAAGAACCTTGGTTTTATAGGTCTAGAGAACCTCAGTATCTCGGCAAACGCCAGCCTTATCGACAGTAAAGTAGAGTTTGCCGCAGGCAGTCGAGAGAAAGACCGCCCGATGCAGGGTCAGTCGCCATACCTTGTGAATGTTGGTCTTTTCTATACCTCGGAATCGAGCAAACTGAATGTCGGTGCGCTCTACAATCGCATTGGCAAACGAATAATCGGAGTAGGCCGCAGTGTAGGCACGACAGGAGGCGACGACTCAGCCAACATCCCGCACAGCTACGAGATGCCGCGCAACGTGATAGACCTCTCGGCACGCTATAAGTTCACCGACAAGGTGGAGCTCAGCCTTGCCATTCGCGACCTGCTAGGCGCAAAAGTCAACTTCGAACAGCAGACCGACGCACGACATCCCGACGGGACGACGAGCGAGGTGAACGAGACGACAAAGAGCTACAGCCCGGGTACAAACATCACGCTCGGCCTCAACTTTAAATTCTAAGAAACACGATAAAAAGACAATAACTAAAAACATGAAAAAGAACTCATTAATCGCCTGGTCACTTATGGCCAGCATGGCAGTAGCACCAGCCCTCGTGGCGTGCGACGACGAAGACGGAACGGAAGACACTCCCGTGTACAACTGGAGCGAAGACGGCGGCCTCAAGGCATGCGACAACATCCTCTTCGACGACAACACAATCGGCAACGGCGACCAGGAATTCGTATTCAAGGGCACGCAGACTCTCGCCAAGGGCACCTACACCCTCAAGGGTTGGGTATACATTGCCGACGGCGCAACCCTCACCATCGAGCCGGGCACCATCATCAAGGGCGACAAGCAGACCAAGGCTGCTCTTATCGTAGAGCGTGGTGGCAAACTCATCGCCGAGGGCAATGCCAAAGAACCTATCATCTTCACTTCTGAGGAGAAGGCCGGCAGCCGTAGGCCTGGCGACTGGGGAGGCTTAATCGTCTGTGGCAAGGCTAAGAACAACCAGACAGAGATGCAAATTGAGGGTGGTCCGCGCACCAAGCATGGAGGCAGCGACGACAACGACAACAGTGGCATAATCAGCTACGTCCGTATCGAGTTTGCCGGCTATCCTTTCGCTGCCGACAAGGAGATCAACGGCCTCACCCTAGGCTCTGTAGGCAAGGGCACTCAGATTGACCACGTACAGGTATCGTACTGCAACGACGACAGCTATGAGTGGTTTGGTGGCACGGTAAACTGCAACCACCTCATTGCATACCGTGGTTGGGACGACGAGTTCGACACAGACAACGGCTTCAGCGGCAACGTACAGTACTGTCTCTCTGTCCGCGACCCGCGCTTGGCAGATACCAGCCGCTCAAACGGTTTCGAGAGCGACAACTGCGCAGACGGAGCTACCGTAGAACCTTATACCACCGCGACCTTCAGCAATGTGACCTTCGTAGGTCCTCTCGGTCAGGACGAGGCATTCAAGAACGACGATTCCTATATCAATGGTGGCGACGTATATCCTAACAATGGCTCATCTCTTGGCAAGTTCCAGGCTGCTATGCACATCCGCCGTTCAAGCCGTCTCTCTTGCTTCAACTCTGTAGCTATCGGTTGGCCTATCGGCCTCATCCTCGACAGCGAGAAAGGCAATACCCAGACTATGGCGACCGAGGGGAACCTGGATCTCAAGAACATTTGGTTTGCCGACATGGAGATGCTTGGAGCCGACTGCAATAAGGCTACCGCCGATGCCCTCTACGACTACAGCACCAAGACCTACGACGAGAGCAAGAACTCCTTCTCTCATGACTTCTTCCTTGCACAGAGCGGCAACAAGGAGTGCAAGAGCGCAGACCTCAACCTCACGATGCCCAACAGCAAGATTGGCGTGAACTATATGCCGTCCTCAGGCAGCCCCCTTCTTAGCGCAGCTGACTTCAACGACAGCAAGTTGAGCAACATGGAGAAGGTTGATTATATTGGCGCACTCTCCGCAGGTGACACCTGGTTGGATGGGTGGACTGAGTTTGACCCTCAGAATGCAGAGTATTAACAGTTAACAGTTACGTGTACCCTGCTCTTGTTGGTCGTTCCCCAAATATAACTATTACTTGCTAACAGAGTTTGTGGGTGTATCCCCCAAAATAGCTCTCCCTTGACGATTTAGTCGTCAAGGGAGAGCTTTGTTGTAGTCGCGGCAATTTACTTACAGTTCACAGTGCACAGTTCGCGGTTCACAGTTCGCGTTACCCCTGTCCGTGGGATTTTTTGGTAATTGTCTATTGGGAGTTG
>CAVILU010000024.1:0-19476 GCA_963643535.1 bacterium
ATCAACTGCTCCTTGATGTTCTCGGGAATGTCTGCCCTTTCAGGGACATTGAGGAAGGTGCCAGCGCAAGCATTAGCATCCCACTGAAGCCAAGAGTAATGGGAAGCTGAAGCAAGGGAGTTGGTGATAACCTCGAGAGACTTGCTCTTCTCGCGTACACCAATAACCTGACCAGGCTTTACTCGGAAAGAAGGAATGTTGACAACCTTACCGTTTACAACGATGTGCTTGTGGTTGACGAGCTGGCGAGCAGCTGCGCGGGTGGGAGCGATACCGAGACGGTAAACAACGTTGTCGAGACGGCTCTCGAGGATCTGGAGGAGAACCTCACCGGTGACACCCTCAGCGCGCTTAGCATCAGCGAAAGCGATGCGGAACTGACGCTCGAGGAGGCCGTAGGTATACTTAGCCTTCTGCTTCTCCTTAAGCTGCATGCCGTACTCGGACTGCTTGCCGCGACGGTTCTGACCATGCTGGCCGGGAGGGAAATTACGATGTTCGAAATACTTGTCAGAGCCAAAGATAGCCTCACCGAACTTGCGGGCGATCCTGGTCTTCGGGCCAATGTACTTTGCCATTTTTGTTTTTTGACTTTATGATTTTGATTTCAAATGATGAATATGGCAGCCGCTAGATTATATGAGAACAATCATAAACCATTCATTATTCAAAACACAAAATCAAAAACATTGATAGGTTGTTGAAAGATAAAAACTATACCTTACGACGCTTCGGGGGGCGGCAACCATTGTGAGGCAGCGGAGTAACATCAACGATCTCAGTGACCTCGATGCCTGCTGCGTGGATTGCGCGGATAGCGGACTCACGTCCATTACCGGGACCCTTGACGTAAACCTTGACCTTACGGAGACCGAGGTCGAAGGCAACCTTAGCACAGTCGGTGGCTGCTGTCTGTGCTGCGTACGGGGTATTTTTCTTAGAACCCTTGAAGTTCATCTTACCTGCAGAAGACCAAGAGATGGCCTGGCCCTGGAGGTTAGTAAGGGTTACGATGATATTGTTGAAAGAAGAGTGGATATGAGCCTCACCCTGAGCCTCTACCTTGACCACTCTTTTCTTCTGAGCGCCTACTTTCTTAGCCATGATTCAATTATTTAGTAGCCTTCTTCTTGTTAGCGACCGTCTTCTTCTTGCCCTTACGGGTACGGGCGTTGTTCTTGGTAGACTGGCCACGTACGGGGAGACCGAGACGATGGCGGATACCACGGTAGCAACCGATATCCATCAGTCGCTTGATGTTGAGCTGAACCTCCGAACGGAGCTCGCCCTCGACCTTATAGTTGGCACCAATAATTTCGCGAACTGACTGGATCTGAGCGTCAGACCAATCTGATACCTTTACACTACGATCGATCCCGGCCTTCTGAAGAATGTCTACTGCTGTGCTCCGGCCAATACCGTAAATGTAAGTCAATGCGACCTCACCAATCTTGTTGCTTGGGACGTCGACTCCTGCGATTCTTGCCATAATTGATTAACCTTGACGTTGTTTAAGTTTGGGGTTCTTCTTGCAGATCACGTACAAGCGACCCTTGCGACTGACGATTTTGCAGTCAGCGCTTCTTTTCTTGATAGAAGTTCTAACTTTCATAATAAGTTATTTGTAGCGATACGATATACGGCCTTTTGTGAGGTCGTACGGTGAAATTTCAACCTTTACTCTGTCGCCGGGGAGAATCTTGATGTAATTCATACGCATCTTGCCCGAGATATGGGCAATGATGACATGACCATTCTCAAGCTCTACTCTGAACATCGCGTTAGACAGAGCCTCTTTAATCGTCCCGTCTTGCTCTATAGAGGATTGCTTTGGCATAAAATGGTTTTAAATTCAAGCGCGAATTTACACAATAAGTTCTAATACACAAACTTTTTGCCTGTGCATCAAAAAAAATCTCCCCGCCGAGGCGTCCCCGGCGGGGAGATAAATCTTATCAGTGGATTGCAGGGCCTGCGGTCCTGCCCATAATTCGACCTGACTTCATCAGACCATCGTAGTGCCTCATAAGCAAGTAGCTCTCAATCTGCTGGAGGGTGTCGAGGACGACACCTACAAGGATGAGGAGCGACGTGCCGCCATAGAACTGGGCGAAAGAGGGCTCAACACCGGAAATAGTGGCGAATGCCGGAAGGATAGCGACAATTGCGAGCATGATAGAACCAGGGAGAGTGATTCTCGACATGATTGTATCAATATACTCAGCAGTCTTCTTGCCAGGCTTAACACCAGGAATATAACCGTTGTTCTTCTTCATATCCTCTGCCATCTGCTGCGGGTTCATAATGAGCGCAGTGTAGAAGTAGGTGAAGAGGACGATGAGGAGACCGAACACGAGGTTGTACCAGAAACCAGTGAAGTCGGAGAACGTTGACACGAAACCTTGCGAAGCATCCTGATTGATGAAACCTGCGAAAGTCACAGGAAGGAACATCAGTGCCTGAGCGAAGATGATAGGCATAACGTTAGCCGCATTGATCTTCAAAGGTATGTACTGGCGCACGCCACCGTACTGCTTGTTGCCCTCGATACGCTTTGCGTACTGGACCGGGATGCGCCTCGTAGCCTGTACGAGAGCAATGGTGCCGACGAAGACGAAGAAAAGGACAACGAACTCTATGAGCAGCATTACGAGACCACCACTGGTATTACCGATAGAGAACTTATCGAGGAACTCAGCCCAAAGAGCCTGCGGGAGGCGGGCGATGATACCAACCATAATGATGAGAGAGATACCATTGCCGATGCCTCGGTCGGTAATCTTCTCACCGAGCCACATGACAAACATAGTGCCAGCGGTCAGGATGATAGTGCTCGAAACGGTAAAGAAAGTGCGGCTCATACCGGGAGCGAAAGCGTCACCGGGAAGCTGGTAGTAGAGATTGGCAATATAGGCCGGGGCCTGCACAAGCAGGATAACAACAGTCAGCAGACGAGTAATCTGGTTGATCTTATTACGCCCACTCTCACCGTCTCGCTGCAACCTCTGGAAGTACGGTATAACCATACCGAGAAGTTGGACAACAATAGATGCCGAAATGTACGGCATGATGCCAAGGCCAAGGATAGACGCGTTAGAGAATGCACCGCCCGAGAACATATCGAGCAGGCCCATGACACCGCTGCTGACCTGACCTTCAAGATTGGCAAGCAAATTGGGGTTGACACCGGGAAGGACCACGAAGGATCCCAGTCGATAAACCAACAGGAATCCTAACGTAGTTAGGATCCTGTTTTTGAGTTCATCGATTTTCCAGATGTTGCGAATGGTTTCGACCAGTTTCATCTGTTACTATTATTTTTCGATGTCCTCTGCTTTTTTAGACTTAGCTACAGCCTCGATGCTGCCACCGGCAGCCTCGATAACCTCCTTAGCCTTCTGAGAGAACTTGTGAGCCTTGACGCTAAGCTTTGCAGTAAGAGTGCCGTTAGCGAGAATCTTGACGAGATCGTTCTTGGATACCATACCGTACTGGTTGAGTACCTCGGGAGTAATCTCGCTTACGCCTGCCTTGTCGGCGAGAGCCTGAAGCTCAGAGACGTTGATAGCCTTATACTCGACACGGTTGAAGTTCTTGAAACCGAACTTCGGGAGGCGACGCTGGAGAGGCATCTGACCGCCCTCGAAACCGAACTTGGTCTTGTATCCGGACCTTGACTTAGCACCCTTGCTACCACGGGTAGACGTGCCGCCACGGCCTGAGCCCTCACCACGGCCCAGACGCTTGTCGTGCTGGGTTGAGCCGTAAGCAGGCTTCAAATTGCTTAAATCCATAGTAATTGACTAATCAATTAGTTGTTAACTGTTTCAACCTTGACGAGGTGCTGAACGCGCTCGATGATACCGCGGATGCTGGGCTTATCCTCCTTGATTACGGAGTTGTAGGTCTTGTGAATACCAAGAGCCTTGATAAGACGACGCTGGTAAGCGGGCTGGTTGATGACGCTCCTGATCTGGGTAATCTTAATCTGTGCCATTTCTTGAGCCTCCTATTAACCGTTAAACACTTTGTCGAGAGAAATACCACGCTGCTGAGCTACGGTGTAAGCGTCACGGAGTTCACCGAGAGCCATGATGGTAGCCTTAACGAGGTTGTGAGGGTTGGAAGAACCCTTGGACTTAGCGAGAACGTCCTTCACGCCAACAGTCTCAAGGACAGCGCGCATTGCGCCGCCACAAACGAGACCAGTACCAGGGGTAGCAGGCATAAGGAGAACCTTAGCGCCACCGAAGCAGGTATACTGCTCGTGAGGGAGAGTGCCAGTCTTGGTGAGGGGGACACGGATGAGGTTCTTCTTGGCAGCCTCGGTACCCTTTGCGATTGCAGCGGTAACCTCACTTGCCTTACCGAGACCCATACCGATAACGCCCTTGCCGTCACCGACTACAACGATAGCAGCGAAGCTGAAAGCGCGACCACCCTTGGTAACCTTGGTGACGCGATTGATGTGAACAAGACGACCTTCACCGAGTTGAAGATCGCTCGTGTTCCTTACTCTGTTATAATTTTCTGCCATCGGAGTTTAGAATTTGAGACCAGCCTCGCGAGCTGCGTCGGCCAGAGATTTGACACGTCCGTGATAGAGGTAACCATTACGGTCGAAGACAACCGTAGTGATGCCAGCAGCGAGAGCAGCCTCGGCGATGAGCTTGCCGACCTGCGCTGCCTGGGCGGTCTTGTCGCCCTCGATGTTCTCGATGCTCTTGGAGCTCTTTGCAAGCAGAGTCTTGCCCTCGAGATCGTTAACGAGCTGGACATAAATCTGCTTGTTGCTGCGGAAAACAGTCATGCGCGGGCGCTCTGCAGTTCCGCTGATCTTGCCGCGGATGCGAGCCTTGATCTTATTGCGTCTTGCTATTTTAGAGAATGCCATTGTCTTAATTTTTAACCATTAGGGTTAGACAGTCTTGCCAGGTGACTAAGCGCCAGCCTTAGCGGACTTACCAGCCTTGCGGCGAATCTGCTCACCGACGAACTTGATACCCTTGCCCTTGTAAGGCTCAGGCATACGGAAGGAGCGGATCTTGGCGCAAACCTGACCGAGGAGCTGCTTGTCAGCGGACTCTATCGTTATGATAGGGTTGCTCTTACGGTCGGTAACAGCCTCAACCTTAATCTCGGGCGGGAGCTGGATATAAATGGCGTGAGAATAGCCGAGAGCGAGCTCAAGGATGTTGTTCTGAGCAGTTGCGCGATAACCTACGCCAACGAGCTCAAGCTGCTTCTTGAAGCCTTCAGAGACACCGACGACCATATTGTGGACGAGGGAGCGGTAGAGGCCGTGGAGGGAGCGATGCTCCTTATCCTCGGAAGCACGGGTGAAGTTGATGTTACCATCCTCGACAGTAGCGGTGATGGAGCTGTCCAACTTCTGGCTGAGCTGGCCCTTGGGGCCCTTGACGGTAACGACGCCGTCCTTGATGTCTACATTAACGCCGGAGGGAATTGCCACCGGTAACTTACCAATTCTTGACATTTCTTATCCCTCCTGTTTAGTAGATGTAACAAAGAACTTCACCGCCGACCTTGTTGGTGCGAGCCTCCTTATCGGTCATAACACCCATAGAGGTGGAGACGATAGCGATGCCGAGACCATTGAGGACGCGGGGCATCTCACGATAGCCCACGTAGCTGCGGAGACCTGGGGTAGAAACCCTCTTGAGAGCCTTGATAGCTGATGAGTTGCTCTGCGGATCGTACTTGAGAGCAATCTTGATGACGCCTTGCTTGTTGTCATCGATGAACTTGTAGTTAAGGATATAACCCTTCTCGAAGAGAATCTTGGTGATACCTTTCTTCAAGTTAGAAGCCGGGATCTCAACGACCCTGTGCTTTGCAAGGATGGCGTTCCTGATTCGAGTCAGGAAGTCCGCTATGGGATCTGATACCATATAAAAAAACGAGCTTAAATTAATCGCGAAAGACCGCGACAATATTTAACACTTGATGAATTACGAATTACCAGCTGGCTTTCTTGACGCCGGGGATAAGGCCCTGAGAAGCGAGAAGACGGAAGTCGATACGGGAGATGCCGAATTGACGCATGAAACCGCGTGGACGACCAGAGATCTTGCAACGATTGTGGATGCGAGTGGGGCAAGAGTTCTTGGGGAGCTCCTGAAGAGCCTCATAGTTGCCCTCAGCCTTGAGTTGCTTACGCTTCTCAGCGTACTTCTCAACAAGCTTAGCCCTCTTGCGCTCGCGGGCCTTCATTGATTCTTTTGCCATAAAGCTAAGTCAATTAATGTTTTAGTGCTTGAAAGGCACACCAAACGCCTTGAGGAGAGAGAACGCCTCAGCGTCGGAGCCTGCGGAAGTCACAAAGGTAATATTCATTCCCTGAATTTTCGCTACAGAATCGAGATTAATTTCAGGGAAAATGATCTGCTCAGTGATGCCGAGCGTGTAGTTGCCACGACCGTCCATCTTGCCAGCGACACCGTTGAAGTCACGGATGCGGGGGAGAGCGACGCGGATGAGCCTCTCGAGGAACTCATACATACGCTCGCGACGGAGGGTAACCTTGACGCCGATAGGCGAGCCAGCACGGAGCTTGAAGCCTGCGATATCCTTGCGAGCCTTGGTAGCGATAGGCTTCTGGCCAGAGATAAGGGACATCTCCTTCATAGCGATCTCGATGATCTTCTTATCCTGAGTAGCCTCGCCGAGACCCTGATTGAGGACGATCTTCTCAATCTTGGGGCACTGCATAACAGAGCTGTAGTTGTACTCCTTCATGAGCTGAGGAACAACCTGCTCCTTATAGAACTTCTTAAGAGATGGTTCGTAAGCCATTATTTGATCTCCTCCCCTGATTTTTTAGAGTACCTTACTGATTTACCTTCGTCGTTCTTACGACGGCCGATGCGGGTTGCTGCGCCGGTCTTGGGGTCCTTGACGTTAAGATTGGAGATGTGGATGGGAGCCTCCGTCTTAACGATGCCGCCCTGAGGGTTGGCAGCAGAGGGCTTTTGAGCCTTGCTGACCATGTTGAGACCCTCGACGATGGCACGGGACTTCTTAGGGTCGACGGAGAGGACTTTGCCCTCCTTGCCCTTCTCATCGCCAGCGTTTACGATGACGATGTCGCCTTTCTTAATATGTAATTTAGCCATTGTCTTGAATAGAAGATTAGATTACCTCGGGAGCGAGGGAGATGATCTTCATATAGCCGTCGCGGAGCTCGCGAGCGACCGGGCCGAAGATACGGGTACCCCTGAGCTCGTCTGCGTTGTTGAGCAGGACGCAAGCATTGTCATCGAAGCGGATGTAAGAGCCGTCGGGACGACGAACCTCTTTCTTGGTGCGGACGATGACGGCCTTGCTAACGGTGCCGGGCTTGATATCGCTTGAGGGGATTGCGGACTTTACAGTAACGACAATCTTATCACCGATAGATGCGTAGCGCTTGAACGAGCCGCCGAGGACGTGGATGCAAAGGACTTCCTTTGCGCCGCTGTTGTCAGCAACAGCAAGTCTTGATTCAGTTTGTATCATTGCTTACTTAGCCTTTTCGACGATTTCAACTAATCTCCACCTCTTAGTCTTGCTGAGGGGACGGGTCTCCATGATACGGACGGTATCGCCGACATGAGCCTGATTGTTCTCGTCATGGACGTGGAACTTCTTCGTCTTCTTCACGAACTTGCCGTAGAGAGGATGCTGCTCACGGTCAAGGATTGAAACGACGATGGACTTCTGCATCTTGTCGCTAGTTACGACACCGACGCGTTCCTTCCTATGATTTCTTTCTGCCATCACGTTTATTTTTCAGTGTTTTTCTTCTCGGTAAGGATGGTCAGCATACGAGCGATATCCTTACGCGTCTTTCTGATCTTCATCGGGTTCTCGAGGGGAGAGATGGCGTGCGTGAGCTTCATCTTCTCAAGGTCGAGTCGCGCAGCCGCGATTTTCTCCTCCAACTCGGAGATCGAAAGACCCCTAATCTCAGATGCCTTCATTATTAAGCGTTTGCGGATTCAACATAGTCACGACGGACGACGAACTTGGTGAGGATCGGGAGCTTCTGAGCTGCGAGGCGAAGAGCCTCCTTAGCTACAGCGAGGGAAACACCCTCACACTCGATGAGCATCATACCGGGCTTAACGGCAGCTACCCAACCTGCGGGATCACCCTTACCCTTACCCTGACGGGTATCAGCGGGCTTGCGGGTTATAGGCTTATCGGGGAAGATGCGGATCCAAATCTGACCCTCACGCTGCATATAGCGGGTAACCGCGATACGAGCAGCCTCGATCTGACGTGCAGTGATCCAGAGGGTACCGAGTGACTTGATGCCGAAGGAGCCGAAAGCGAGCTCGGTGCCACGATGGGCGATGCCATCGTTCTTGCGCCTTCCGTCTTGCGGCCTTCTATATTTGACTCTCTTAGGTTGTAACATCTCGAATAATCAATTAACGTTGCTGGTTGTTATTCTTGCGGCCACGGGGACCACGGCGATCGCCACGGAAACCGTTGTTGTCGCGCTCAGAAGCAGGCTTCTGACCCTTGTCGATGATAGGCTGGGTCAAGTCACGCTTGCCATAGACCTCACCGCGGCAGATCCAAACCTTGATACCGATGACACCCATCTTGGTGTGAGCCTCGGCAAGGCAGTAGTCGATGTCAGCACGGAAGGTATGGAGAGGAGTACGACCCTCCTTGAACATCTCCTTACGGGTCATCTCGGCGCCGTTGAGACGGCCGGAAACCTGGATCTTGATGCCCTCAGCAGCACTGCGAGAAGCGTTAGCGAGAGCGAGCTTGATAGCGCGGCGGTAAGCTACGCGGCCCTCGAGCTGACGAGCGATGTTGTTGGCAACGATGGTAGCGTCGAGATCAGGGCGCTTAACCTCGTAGATGTTGATCTGAACCTCCTTGCCGGTGATCTTACCGAGCTCCTCTTTGAGCTTGTTGACCTCAGCGCCGTCCTTGCCGATGATGAGACCGGGCTTAGCGGTGAAGATGGTAACAGTGACGATCTTGAGGGTGCGCTCGATGAGGATGCGCGAGAGGGTCTTTTTGTCGATACGCTCGTTGAGGTAGTTGCGGATCTTCTTATCCTCGACAATCTTGTCGCCGAAATCCTTGCCACCGTACCAGACGGAATCCCAACCGCGAGTGATACCGAGTCTGTTGCTTACTGGATTAATTTTCTGTCCCATGACTTATTTTTCCTGGTTATCGGTTGGTTTGCTGTCCACGAAGATGGTGACGTGGTTGGAGCGCTTGAGGATGCGATGAGCGCGGCCCTGAGGAGCGGGTTGGATACGCTTGAGGATGCGCGCAGAGTCGACGTAGATGGTCTTGACGTAGAGGTTAGCGTCCTCGACGTTCTTGCCCTCATTCTTCTGCTTCCAGTTGTCGATAGCCGAGAGGAGGAGCTTCTCGAGTCGGTAAGATGCGTCCTGACGAGAGAACTTGAGGATACCGAGAGCGAGATTAACTTCCTTGCCGCGGATGAGGTCAGCTACGAGCTTCATCTTGCGGGGGGAGGTGGGGACATTGTTCAACTTGGCGAAGTACTGAGTCTTCTTCGCCTCCTTGAGGGCCTCCGCCATGTTATGCTTTCTTTTGCTCATTTTCTTTGTACTTGAAAAAGTTGCGTTACAGACGGGAACTACTTACGGTTGCCGCTGTGACCACGGAACGTACGGGTAGGAGCGAACTCGCCGAGCTTGTGGCCGACCATGTTCTCGGTTACGTAAACCGGGATGAATTTGTTGCCATTGTGGACGGCAACAGTGTGGCCGACGAAATCAGGGGAGATCATAGAAGCCCTTGCCCAAGTCTTGACAACTGACTTTTTGCCGGACTCGTTCATAGCCAAGATTTTCTTCTCGAGCTTGATGTTGATGTACGGTCCTTTCTTTAAAGATCTGCTCATGTTAGTTATAAGTTAGGCAGTTACTTTTTACGTCTCTCAATGATGTACTTGTTCGTGTTCTTCTTGGGAGCGCGAGTCTTGTAGCCCTTAGCGAGGAGGCCCTTACGTGAACGAGGATGTCCACCAGAAGCGCGGCCTTCGCCACCACCCATTGGGTGATCGACAGGGTTCATAACGACGCCACGGACACGAGGACGGCGACCGAGCCAACGGGAGCGTCCTGCCTTGCCGGACTTCTCAAGAGCGTGGTCGGAGTTGCCGACGGCGCCGATGGTAGCCTTGCAAGTAACGAGGATGCGGCGGGTCTCGCCGGAAGGCATCTTGATGACAGCGTAATTGCCGTCACGAGCGGAAAGCTGAGCAAAAGTACCGGCACTACGAGCGATGACGCCACCTTGACCGGGACGGAGCTCGATGTTGTGGATGATAGTACCGATAGGGATGACAGAGAGAGGGAGAGAGTTGCCAACCTCAGGAGCGACCTCAGAGCCAGAGCCGATGGCCTGACCAACCTGGAGACCGTTGGGAGCGAGGATGTAACGCTTCTCACCGTCCTCATAGACGAGCAGTGCGATGCGAGCTGAACGATTAGGATCGTACTGGATCGAATCAACGACTGCAGGTACACCGTCTTTGTTTCTCTTGAAATCGATTACACGGTATTTCCTCTTGTGGCCACCGCCGATGTTGCGCATGGTCATCTTACCGGAGTTGTTACGACCGCCGGTTTTCTTCAGAGGACGCAGCAAAGACTTCTCTGGCGTGCTTGACGTAATCGTATCAAACGTGCCAATAACTTTGTTTCTCTGCCCCGGTGTTACGGGCTTTAATTTCTTGACTGCCATTTGTGCTAGATATTGCTGTAAAAGTCGATAGTGTTGCCCTCAGCCAGGGTAACAATTGCCTTCTTGTAAGAGGGTACACGGCCAGAGATGATGCCGGCCTTGGTGTAACGGTTCCTCTTCTTGGCGGGAGCGATGAGGGTGTTGACCTTAACTACCTGAACATTGTAGAGGGCCTCGACGGCCTTCTTGATCTGGAGTTTGTCAGCCTTCCTCTCGACGATGAAACCGTAACGGTTGGTCATCTTCTCCGAAATCTTGGTCATCTTCTCAGTGACCAGAGGCTTAATAATAACACTCATTGTGGTAGTACTCTTTAGGCGTTTTTGTTCTCGATCTGCTTGAGGGCACCCTCGAAGATGACGAGGCTCTTAGCCTTGAGGATCCCGTAGGTGTTGATGTCGCAAGCGGAGATGATCTCAGTCTTCTGGAGGTTGCGAGCCGAGAGGTAGATGTTCTTGTCTACAGTCGGGAGGACGAGCAAAGAGCGCGTGCCTTCAGCGATGTTGAGAGCGTTCTTGAAAGCGACGAAATCCTTCGTCTTGGGGGCCTCGAAGGAGAAGTCCTCGACGACGATGATGCTACCCTCGTTAGCCTTGTAAGTAAGGGCAGAACGGCGAGCGAGATCCTTAAGCTTCTTGTTGAGCTTGAAAGAGTAGTTGCGGGGCTTGGGACCGAAGACGCGACCACCACCGACGAAAACCGGGCTGCGGAGAGCGCCTGCGCGAGCACCGCCGGTGCCTTTCTGCTTCTTGATCTTACGGGTAGAGCCCTGAACCTCAGAGCGCTCCTTAGACTTGTGGGTTCCCTGACGCTGGTTAGCGAGGTACTGCTTAACGTCGAGGTAGATAGCGTGGTCGTTAGGCTGCTCGATGCCGAAAATAGCCTCGGGAAGAGTGACAGTCCTGCCAGTCTCCTTACCTTCTTTGTTTAAAACCTTAAGTTCCATTTTTTCTACTGCTCAATGATTAAGTAAGAGCCCTTGCAACCGGGGACGGAACCCTTGACTACGAGGAGATTGCTCTCGGGGATGACCTTGATGACCTTGAGGTTCTCGATCTTAACACGGTCGCAGCCGGTGTGACCAGCCATACGCATACCGGGGAATACACGAGAAGGGTAGGAAGATGCGCCTACAGAACCGGGAGCACGGAGGCGGTCGTCCTGACCGTGGGTGCTCTGACCGACACCGCCGAAGCCGTAGCGGCCGACGACGCCCTGGAAGCCCTTACCCTTGGAGGTACCAACGATGTCTACAAAAGAGTCCTCAGCGAAGATGTCGACAGTGACAGCGTCACCGAGATTGAGTTCCTTGTCGAAACCAGAGAACTCGACAAGCTTGCGAGCTGGAGCTACGCCTGCTTTCTTGAAGTGGCCGAGCATAGGAGCACTGGTGTGCTTCTCGTTCTTCTCGTCATAGGCCAGCTGAACGGCCTCGTAGCCATCGGTCTCGACAGACTTTATCTGCGTGACGTGGCAAGGGCCAGCTTCGATAACAGTGCATGGGATGCTTTTCCCCTCGGCACTGAAAACGGAAGTCATTCCGATTTTCTTTCCAATTAATCCTGGCATTGATAAAAAAGTAAAATGTTTAAATTTTGAGATGATCGCAATGCGCATCGCTGCGCAGAGGCGTAATCACTACACCTTGATCTCGACTTCTACGCCGCTGGGGAGTTCGAGCTTCATGAGGGCATCGATAGTCTTGGAAGTAGAGCTATAGATGTCGATGAGGCGCTTGTAGGAGCTGAGCTGGAACTGCTCACGCGACTTCTTGTTGACGAAGGTCGAGCGGAGGACGGTAAAAATCCTCTTGTCGGTAGGCAGGGGGATAGGGCCGCTGACGACAGCGTCGGTAGCCTTGACCGTCTTGACGATCTTCTCTGCAGACTTATCGACCAAGTTGTGGTCGTAAGACTTGAGCTTAATTCTGATCTTTTGACTCATTGTTTAAATTAGATGAACTGATTATAGGTATCCGTTCAACGTAGACAAATGATTGGTTACCAAGGCTTTACCATTCCATAAAGGTCATAACCACACGGTCTTAGACCCCATAGAACGTGATGAAAAACTGGCGTAATATTGGATACGACAGTGTTTCACCGCCTTACTACGGTGCAAAGATACAAAAAGAATGGGGCGAACGAAGAGTCATTCGCTCGTCCGCCCCATTTTTATGATTATTTAAGAAGTTCGGGGTGACCCTTAACCTCCTTGAGGACCTCAGTAGCGATGCCCTTAGAGAGCTCAGCGTACTCGAGGAACTCCATAGACTGGGTAGCGCGACCGGACGACATAGTGCGGAGGTCGGTTACATAGCCGAAGAGGTTTGCGAGAGGAACCTTAGCCTTGATGATACGCTGACCGTTCTTCTCCTCCATACCCTCGATCTGGCCACGGCGGGTGTTGAGGTCGCCGATGATGTTACCCATGTACTCCTCGGGGGTGAGGACCTCGACCTTCATGATAGGCTCGAGGAGGATAGGCTGTGCCTTAGCGCAAGCCTCCTTGAAGGCGCCGCGAGCAGCGAGCTCGAATGAGAGAGCATCGGAGTCGACGGGGTGGAAAGAACCATCGAGGAGAGTAACCTTGAGGCTCTCGACAGCGTAGCCAGCGAGGACACCGTTCTTCATAGCATCCTGGAAGCCCTTCTCGACAGCGGGGACAAACTCCTTGGGGACGTTACCGCCCTTGACCTCGTTGATGAACTGGAGGCCGGTCTTGCCCTCGTCGTTAGGCTCGATGCGTACGATGATATCAGCGAACTTACCACGACCACCAGTCTGCTTCTTGAAGACCTCACGGTGCTCGCAAGAGCCCTTGATAGCCTCGCGGTAGGAAACCTGGGGCTTGCCCTGGTTGCACTCTACCTTGAACTCACGGCGGAGACGGTCGAGGATGATGTCGAGGTGGAGCTCACCCATACCCTCGATAACGGTCTGGCCAGTCTCCTCGTCGGTGTGGAAGCGGAAGGTAGGATCCTCCTCAGCGAGCTTAAGAAGCGCGTTGGTGAGCTTATCCATATCCTGAGTGCTCTTAGGCTCGACAGAGATGCCGATGACAGGATCGGGGAAGTCCATAGACTCGAGAGCGATAGGAGCGTTCTCGTCGCAAAGGGTATCACCGGTCTTAACATCCTTGAAACCGACAGCAGCACCGATATCACCGGCCTCGATAGAATCGAGAGGGATCTGCTTGTTGGACTTCATCTGATAGAGGCGAGCGATACGCTCCTTCTTGTCAGTACGGGTGTTGAGGACGTAGGAGCCTGCTTCGATCTTACCAGAGTAGACACGGATGTAAGCGAGACGACCTACGAACGGGTCGGTAGCGATCTTGAAAGCGAGGGTCGACATAGGAGCGTCGACGCTGTGAGCGCGGGTCTCGGCCTCGCCAGTGTGGGGGTTGGTACCCTCGACAGGAGGAAGATCGGTTGGGCAGGGAAGGAAGGTGACGATGGCATCGAGAAGACGCTGAACACCCTTGTTGCGGAAAGAAGAACCGCAGAGGACAGGGTTGAGGGTCTGCTCGATGGTACCCTTACGGAGACCCTGGAGGAGCTCCTCCTCGGTAAGGTCACCAGTCTCGAGGTACTTCTCCATGAGAGCCTCGTCAACAGCAGCGACCTCCTCGAGCATCTTGGCGCGCCACTCCTCGGCCTCAGCCTGGAGGGACTCACGGATGTCGTGGTACTCGAAGGTAGAACCGAGCACGTCGTGGTCGGTCCAAACCATCTCCTTCATCTTGATGAGGTCAACAACACCCTCGAAAGAATCCTCGGCACCGATAGGGATGACGACGGGAACGGGGTTAGCCTTGAGGACCTCGCGGATCTGGCGAACAACGTCGAAGAAGTTAGCACCGGAGCGGTCCATCTTGTTGACGAACGCGATACGGGGGACGTTGTAACGGGTAGCCTGATGCCAAACGGTCTCGGACTGGGGCTGAACGCCGCCGACAGCGCAGAAGAGAGCTACAGCACCATCAAGGATACGGAGAGAGCGCTCGACCTCGACAGTGAAGTCTACGTGGCCCGGGGTGTCGATGATGTTGATCTTGTAGGTCTGGTTGTCGTACTTCCAGTTAGCGGTAACGGCAGCGGAAGTGATGGTGATACCACGCTCCTGTTCCTGGACCATCCAGTCCATTGTCGCAGCACCGTCATGGACCTCACCGATCTTGTGCGTGATACCAGTGTAGAAGAGGATACGCTCGGTGGTAGTGGTCTTACCGGCATCGATGTGAGCCATGATGCCGATGTTGCGAGTATATTTAAGGTCAGACATTGAAATTGGCTTTATTTATTAGTTAAAAACGGAAGTGGGCGAAAGCACGGTTGGCGTCAGCCATCTTGTGCATATCCTCCTTGCGCTTGAAGGCGCCGCCCTCAAGGTTGTAAGCCGAAACGATTTCGGCAGCCAGTTTCTCCGCCATAGAATGACCGCTGCGCTTGCGAGCGTAGAGGATCATATTCTTGATAGAGAGAGTAACCTTACGGTCGGGACGGATCTCAGTAGGAACCTGGAAAGTAGCGCCACCGACGCGGCGGCTCTTAACCTCGACCATAGGGGTGATGTTCTCAAGAGCCTTCTTGAAGAACTCGAGGGGCTGCTTGCCCTCTTTCTCAGCCTTGGGAGCGATGGCATCCATAGCGTTGTAGAAGATACCGAAAGCGGTAGACTTCTTGCCGTCGTACATGAGGTTGTTAACGAACTGGGTTACGAGAGTGTCGCCGAACTTGGGATCGGGGAGGAGGATTCTCTTCTTTGGCTTAGACTTACGCATTTTATTACAGTCTGTTTATCAGCTTCTATATCAGCTGTCAATTAAAGGATGTCTTCAAAGGGCGCATTCGCCGATTTACTCAACCGTAAGCAACAACTGGTAAACAGAAGACTGGCTTGTTATGTGTATGTTAATTTACGAGTCGTGATTAGTAGGGCTCGAAACTACTTTTTCTTTGCACCTGCTGCGGGCTTGCCGGCCTTCGGACGCTTAGCACCGTACTTAGAGCGACGCTGGTTGCGGCCGTCGACACCGGAAGCGTCGAGAGTGCCACGGACGAGGTGGTAACGTACGCCAGGGAGGTCCTTAACACGGCCGCCACGGACGAGTACGATAGAGTGCTCCTGGAGGTTGTGACCCTCACCAGGGATGTAGGCGTTGACCTCCTTACCGTTGGTAAGGCGGACACGGGCTACCTTACGCATAGCCGAGTTAGGCTTCTTAGGGGTGGTCGTGTAGACACGGACACACACGCCTCGACGCTGCGGGCAAGAGTCGAGTGCCGGAGACTTGCTGTTTACCTTGAGCTCGGCACGTCCCTTGCGGACGAGTTGTTGAATTGTAGGCATTGTAGATTTTAACTAATAAATAATCAACACTTTGCGGATTATGCACTTATAAAAAGGGCATAATTCCACACAAATTTCGGTCGCGAATTTATGCTATTTGGAGATAAAAGGCAAGAGAAGACGGATTAAAGTTACCGCAAAAGGTTTAGTTTCATAGAAATGAGACGAGAGGCGATTGACTTCGCTATGACGAGAAATCACGTTGTTGCGAGCACACAGAAAAGCGTCCGCCTCCAAATTTAGACTTGGCGACGGACGCATTATGTTTATGTTGGGAAATCTATTGTGACTTCGGCTTAGAGCGACATCTGTGCCAGTATGGCAAATACAAGTGGCGCATTCCAGTTGATGGCGACCTCGTTGGTAGAGTAGCTGCACTGCTCGTCGGCATAAGCGCGGGCGGGATATTGGCTACGCGTGGGTTGAGAGCCGCAGTCGGTGGGGACAACGGTATTGGGGCCACCGACAAGGAAACCGGGTATTGGTTCCCAGACGTCGTCGGCTGCCGAGGGGCGATGGTGGATGTGCATCGGGTAGTGGCAACCGACACCTGTTACAAAGCTGTAGGCCGTAGCGTTTCTGCCAAAGATGTAATGGAGGTCGCTGCGGAGAGATGCCAAATATTCATCAGGCTTATCAGCCGAAGCCTTGTAAGCCATAGCCTTGAGCATAGCGTGGTTGACGACAAAGGAGTTACTGCCCCATTCGAACTCACGGAGGCTGATGCTCATAGGCGAAGCGTCCTCTAAGGCGAGGAGAGAATCGGCGAGAGTCTTGAGTTCGGCGGCTGGATCGATACCGGGAACGGCTTCTCCTGCATCGACCATAGAGTAGTAAGCAAGTGTACCTACACTACCCCATGAAGGGACACCAAATTTAGCATGGTGGGCAACGGCATCCACGGCATACTGTTTTTTGCCCGTCGTAAGCCACATTTCAGAGGCTGCCCAGAACCACTCATCATTGAGGTCATTGTCATCATACTCACCCGTAGAGACGTCCTCGGGATTATGGAATAGCACATTGGGGTTTGCCTTTGCCCACTTATAAGCGGCCTCAGAGACCTTCTCGCAAGTGCGTGCAAGGCGACGGAGAGAACGGGAGCGAGCCTTGAGAGTGCGGCTGGCGTAAGCGGCCGTTGCAGCGAGATCGAGAGCTGCGGCGGTGCTCTTGGCGACTACGTAGCGCGTCTTGTGGCAGTCGGCCGGCATAATGAAGCCCTCGAAGCTAAGGGTGGTCAGTTTGGCATAGACACCGCCATCTTTGGGATCCTGCATGGTAAGCATCCAGCGGAGGTTGTAGAGAGCCTCGCTCGTGAGGTCGGGGATGTCGGAACCGCTCTCGGGGATATTGAGGGAGAGGGTGTCCGCGATGGGTGCGAATGTGTTAGCAGCCAAGAGGAGAGTGTAGGTGGAGATGGAGCTATTGACAATATACTTATTGTAGTCGCCGGCATCGTACCAGCCACCGGGAGAGGAGATCACGGAGCCCTCTGGGCGAGAAGCCGAGGCGGCAGACTTATGGACGAGAACGCTATCGTCGGGATGGCCTGCGGGGCGGGCCCATTGTCCACCAAATTGCTTCTCGATTGGCATCGAGGCGCGGTTGTAGTAGAATGCGCGGGCTGCCTTACGGAGAGCATCATTGTAGATGTTGTCGCCAATGACGAACGGTAAAGTATAAAGAGAATCGTCGACCTCGACCATATACTCACCAGGCTGAGAGACAGCGGAGAAGTCTATGGGACGGATGGAGTCGCCATATTCGGGCCAAAAGACAGGTGCGCCAACATTACCAGCCAGGGCAACCTTGTTCGCAGCATCCCTCACTTTGAATTTGGAGCCGGGGACGAGGAGATAGGCAGTTTTGGTCTCATCAACAGCATAACCACATTGGTCGGCAACAACATAGCCGAGACCGAGGTCGCAGATTTCGTACGACCCATCGCCATTGGGGACGCAAGACGAGAGCGCACAGGCACAAAAGACTGCGCCAAGAGCATTTAGTCTGGTCATATATTATCTTGATTTTGTTTCTTAGATAGTTAGGGAGAAAAAACTTACTAGTCTTGAGAAGCGTCGACGAGCCCACTCTTTACCGCCTTGCGATACCAAAGGGCGAAAAGCACAGCCGCGATGACAGCCGCCGAGCCGCCAACGACGGGAGCGAACCAAGAGCAATCGGGCATAAGGGCGAGGCACTCGGGAGCCACAAAGACGTAGGAAGTGCAAACGGCAGTCATCCACAGGGCCGGGATAAGTGTGATAAAGAACGGCTTACGACGGAGGACAAAGAAAACCGTGATAGACCAAAGAGTGAAGACCGAGAGTGCCTGATTGCACCAAGCGAAGTAACGCCAAATAATATTGAAACCATTCTTATCCTCGAGGCTATAGAGGAGCACACCAAAAGTGAGGAGGAAGAGAGGAATGGAGATGAGGAGACGCTTCGGAATAGACTTTTGCTCGATATGGAGGAAGTCGGCCACGATGAGGCGAGCGGAGCGGAGGGCAGTGTCGCCAGAAGTGATGGGAGCAGCCACGATGCCAAGAATCGCAAGGATGCTGCCAAAGTAGCCAAGCCACTCACGCGAAATGGTGGTGGCCACACCTGCACCAGTGTAAGCGTTACCAGTGGCCACATCCACAGTACCATGCTCACCGAAGAAAGCCGTTGCGGCAGCCGCCCAAATGAGAGCCACGACACCCTCGGTAACCATTGCGCCGTAGAAGACGGGGCGGCCGTGGCGAGCATCCTTGAGACAGCGGGCCATGAGCGGGCTCTGAGTAGCGTGGAAACCAGAAATTGCACCGCATGCGATGGAGACGAACATCATGGGGAAGATGGGGTTAGTCTCGTATTTCGTGCCGAAGCCATCCCACATTTCAGGAAGCACAGGATGGTAGTAGAAGAGGCCGAAGAGGATGCCCACAGCCATGAAAATGAGGGCGAAGGCGAAAATTGGGTAGAAGCGGCCGATAATCTTGTCGATCGGGAGCATTGTGGCCGCGATGTAATAGAGGAAGACGACGCAGATCCAGAAAACAGAGTCGGCCCATGCGGGAGTCATGCCGGCAAGGAGCTCGGCGGGGCCTGAGATAAAGACGGCACCAACGAGAATCATGAGAACCATAGTGAAGATGCCGAAGACGACCTTTGTGCGTTTGCCGAGATAACGGCCGATAATCTCGGGGAGGCTCTCACCATCATGGGCGAGGCTCATCATCGCGGAGACGAAATCGTGGACAGCTCCAGCGAATATTGTACCAAAAACAATCCAGAGGTAGCTTGCCGTTCCGAACTTCGCTCCCATTATGGCTCCGAAAATAGGTCCGAGGCCGGCAATATTGAGGAACTGAATCATATAGAC
>CAVILU010000025.1:0-19109 GCA_963643535.1 bacterium
ACACTATACAGGATTAAGTGGGCCAAGGTCAAACATACCTATTGGGACAACCTAAGAAGTGCGTCGTCTCCCCAAAATATAGTATTGATTTCCCTGTTATGTTGTCCCCGCTTCCCAGTCCTCTTATGTGGGGGCTGAGAAGCGGGTTTTTGCTTTCGGCTCGGAGGGAGAACTGTTTTACACTTAAATGACTTACATCTGCAAATAACTTGCCCGGGTAAAGGCGTTTGCATGTTAGGCAATCGATAAGCAGTCACGCACGTTTGAATTAAAAAACTTCCAATTCGTACAGCAACACGTACATCTTGTACAACGCATACTTAAAGATTTCTTGGCTTGGAAAAGCTATAATACCTTTGCGACATAGAAAACAACAAGATTATGAAATTAAAAAAGAAATACTGGATTATTCTGTTTGTAGTGTTGGGTATCATCATCTCCAGAGTAATGGTGAGATCGGCCGACGTGGATATTCAGTCACTGAAGACGTACTGCAAGGACAACGGATACAGCACGGAATACTGCATACTGGTTGACTTCTCTAGACCATCGGGCACTAACAGGTTCTTCGTCTACAGTTTCAAGGACGACAAAATTCTGTACAAGAGTTTGTGTACAAGCGGCCGCGGCAAGAATAACAACATCTTCAACTCCACATTCAGCAACGAGGTGGGCAGCAATTACTCAAGTCTTGGGAAATACAAAGTAGGCAATCTGAGGAAGATGTCCAATAAGTACTATGGGAAGGGATACACAGTTTACGGGCTGGACTCATCCAATTCCAACGCCTTCCAACGGGCTATCCTTATCCACCGAGGCAACCCTCCTTTTGAGCTCTACCCCTTGCCGGCTATGCCCGTAAGCAAAGGTTGTTTCGCCGTGTCAGACAATATGATGGAACATGTCGCGGAAATCAAAGCCAAGACGAGCAAACCGATTCTGCTGTATGCGTATAGGTAGAATTTCAAAAAGTTCCCAACACTAAAAACGAAAAAAGGACTCGCAACTTCCGTTGCAAGTCCTTTTGTTGAAACTCGGAGTCGGGGTGACTGGATTCGAACCAGCGACAACACGCCCCCCAGACGTGTACTCTAACCGGGCTGAGCTACACCCCGAGTTGTTTCCTTGTCCTTAAGACGATGCAAAAGTAGGCATTTTTCGGTTAATAGCAATGGATGTGGCGCATTTTTGTGCCAATTTTTTCGTCATGACATTCCCTGCTCGCTGCCGTCTTTGGGAAGACTAATGCCAATCTTCTGACAGTCACTGCAAATGCGCAATGACAATAAAAAAATCGTCCCCGCCAAGGATTTTGTGCCTTTGGCGGGGACGATGGAATTGTATGTCCTAATTGCTAAGTAAGCATTTCGGGAGCGACGTGAGCGCTGAGGCTTACATCATGCCGCCCATGCCACCCATGCCGGGAGCAGCGGCGGGCATCTCGGGCTTGTTCTCCTTCTCCTCGACGATGATGCACTCGGTGGTGAGGAACATACCGGCGATAGAAGCAGCGTTCTCGAGAGCTACGCGGGTAACCTTAGCGGGGTCGATGACGCCGGCCTCGAGGAGGTTCTCGTAGGTGTCGGTGCGGGCGTTGTAACCGAAGTCGCCCTTGCCCTCCTTGATCTTCTGTACGATGACCGCACCCTCTTTGCCGCCGTTGAAGACGATCTGGCGGAGGGGCTCCTCGATGGCGCGACGTACGATGTCGATACCGGTGGTCTCGTCGTCGTTGTCGCCCTTCATGCCCTCAAGAGCCTGAGTTGCGCGGATGTAGGTTACGCCACCGCCAGGGACGATGCCCTCCTCGACGGCTGCGCGGGTTGCGCAGAGTGCGTCGTCTACGCGGTCCTTCTTCTCCTTCATCTCAACCTCGGTTGCTGCACCGACGTAGAGGACTGCTACGCCGCCTGCGAGCTTGGCGAGGCGCTCCTGGAGCTTCTCGCGGTCGTAGTCGCTCTTGGTGTTGGCAATCTGAGCCTTGATCTGAGCTGCACGCTCTGCGATGGCTGCCTTGTCGCCGAGACCGTTGACAACAGTGGTGTTGTCCTTGGTGATGGTGACTTTCTCTGCCTTGCCGAGCATCGGGAGCTCGGTGTTCTCGAGCTTGAGGCCGGTCTCCTCGCTGATGACGGTGCCGCCAGTGAGGATGGCGATATCCTGAAGCATCTCCTTGCGACGGTCGCCGAAGCCAGGGGCCTTGACGGCTGCAACCTTGAGGGAGCCGCGGAGGCGGTTGACAACGAGGCTTGCGAGAGCCTCACCGTCTACATCCTCAGCAATGATGAGCAGAGGACGGCCAGTCTGTGCGGTCTTCTCGAGGACGGGGAGAACCTCCTTGAGAGTAGAAATCTTCTTGTCGTAGATGAGGATGAAAGGAGACTCGAGGTCTGCCTCCATCTTCTCGGTGTTGGTTACGAAGTATGGAGAGATGTAGCCACGGTCGAACTGCATACCCTCGACAACGTCTACGTGAGTCTCGGTGCCCTTAGCCTCCTCGACGGTGATGACGCCCTCTTTGCCGACCTTCTTCATAGCCTCGGCGATGAGCTTGCCGATCTCGTTGTCGTTGTTGGCGGAGATGGTGGCAACCTGCTCAATCTTGGCGTTTGAGTTGTCAATCTCCTGAGACTGAGCCTTGATGCTCTCGACTACCTTGGCAACGGCCTTGTCGATGCCGCGCTTGAGGTCCATGGGGTTTGCGCCAGCGGTGACGTTCTTGATGCCGGTGTTGACGATAGCCTGAGCGAGGACGGTTGCGGTGGTGGTGCCGTCGCCTGCGTCGTCGCCAGTCTTAGATGCAACCTCTTTTACCATCTGGGCACCGAGGTTTGCATACGGGTCGGAGAGCTCGACCTCCTTGGCTACGGATACACCGTCCTTGGTGATGTGGGGCGCGCCAAACTTGCGCTCGATGACTACATTGCGACCTTTGGGGCCGAGGGTTACCTTTACAGCGTCGGCCAACTGGTCTACGCCCTGCTTGAGAAGCTCGCGAGCTTCGGTATTGAATTTAATGGACTTTGCCATGATGCTTTTCTTCTTTAATGGGTTGTTTTCTTTTGCCGCTTATGCTTTCTCCGCAGCGCGGCAGGCGTCTCCAATCGTGGGCTGTTAAGCTACGTAGAGTACGTCGGACTGGTTGATGAGCAGGTAGTCCTCGCCATCGATAGAGAGCTCGGTGCCGGAGTACTTGCCATAGAGGACGGTGTCGCCAATCTTGACCTCTACAGTCTCGTCCTTCTTGGCAGCGCCAACGAGCACTACCGTACCCTTGAGGGGCTTCTCTTTTGCGGAGTCAGGGATGATGATGCCGCTTACGGTCTTCGTCTCGGCGGGGACGGGCTTTACCAGCACTTTGCCAGCCAGCACTTTGCCTTTCAATTCTGCCATTGTTGTATATCTTTTATTTTGTTTCTGTGTATTTGTCTGGTCGTTTTCTGTCTTGCGACCGCGCTATGTATTGCACTATTTGTGCCAAAATTTGAGTCGTGACATTTTGTCATACGGTCTGGTGGACGTGTCAGATGCCAGTATGACGTATGTGTATTTTTGGCAGATGCGCAGGGGGGGCTATTTGTCTTCGGCTTCGATCTCTTTGTTCTTTTTCCTATGGAATAACTTGTTCCAATACGACTTGATTAGTTCACGGAAAGAGTCGAATTCCTCTTGGTACGACACGCCGATGCCTTGTGTCGTCGGCGACGTCTCGTAAATAACGTCGTTGTTGGAGTGAGTGTATGCCTTGGCGCGGATGTTGCCTTTTTTGTTGATCTTTACTTCCAGGTCGAAGTCGCCAATCAGTGTTCCGTCGTCTGACGATGAGCCGGAGACGTCGCGCCCGTAGCCGAGGTTGCCACTGATAGTTACTTTGCCGTCAAAGGCTTGCGTCGAGAGAGCTACGGAATACTCTTCGTCGCTCATTTGGTCTCCCGGGCGGTAGTTTACGCCTACGTTTACGTTCTTTTCGTTTTGGGAGATCATGCTGCTGAGTTTGTTGCTCAGCACCTCCGACGCTGCCATTCCAATGTATGATTGGGTCTGACTCGACTGAGACGAGGTCTCCACCACTGGCTGGAACTGGCCAATTGTGAGGAGCGAGACGAATTGGCGGCTGAGCTCCTCTTGTGTGTTGACGTACTGCTCGAATTGCTGTTGGCTGAAGTTCAGTGACTGCGTCGAGGGTATCTTTATGTCAAAAGTAATGTCGGGCTTCTGCAGATTGCCCTTGAGGTCTGTTATGCACTCCACGCGGATGCGTCGGCCCGAACTTGAGCTGCCGTCGAGGCTCATTCCGCCGGTCAAGGTGCTAAGAGACGGGTTCGCTTGCCTGTATGTCGCGGTTATGTTGATATCCGCGTTATACGGGTCGCCTCCATTCCAAGAGATGGTGCCACCATTATTAATCTCGAAGGTCTTGGAGACTAGGCTTACAACAAAGTTGTATGTTCCTGATTCTATGGTGTATGTGCCATTCATTGTGAAGTCTCCTGTGCGACTGTAGTCTACCGTGACGTCTCCTGAGCCTCGGCAGGTTAGCTTGTTCCCTACAGCGGGATCCACCATGACTACCAAATTTGCATCGGGTGTGATGTGGAGCTTGAGTGTTGCCGATGTGCCGGTGCCAAGAATAGACGTGAGGTCCGTTGTCTTTTGCCCTTTGCTGACGATGCGGACCGTGTTATTGTCGCTGATGTCCGACTTCACGTTAGGTGCTATGGTGAAAGAAGTATTTGGAGCGGTCATCGCTTCAATCTCCATCTTGACGTTGCTCGTAGGACCCGTAATCTTCATTGTTCCCGATCCATACACATTGCCGTAGTACGATGGGTTGCTCTGAGCGTCGGTCTGAAGAAGCAGCATGGCATCGTCAATTTTGAAATCGAGGTGCATGTAGAGACCCGAAAACATATCATGCGATATCGAGCCACTGAAGATTCCTTTCCGTCCATTACTGTCTACAAACCTTATGTCGAGGAAGTCCATTGACTTGGGCGAGAGTATTACAGAGTCATTCTGCTGGAGATAATACCATACGTCGGTTTGCTTCACTCGGAACATGTTTTCGTCGTTCATCTTGAGACGGGCGTCGAGAGACAGGGCGTCGAGTGGTCCCTGGAGTTTTAGTTTGCCACTTGTCGAGCCGCTCCAGTGGTCAATGCAATTGTCGAGATAGAAGTTGAGGAAGCCGGTCGAGAGGCTGTCGATGTCGAACGGTATGCTGAGGTAGTTGCTCTTGAGGTCGTAGAGTCCTTTGGCTTCGGCTCTTGGCTTGCCGCCTGTCACTATGGCTATGCCGAAACCGAGGGTGTCTGATTTTGCGTGGTAGTTCGTCTCGGCTTTGAACTGTTCGAGGTTATCCCCGTTGACGTAGAGCCTGTCTATTGTGGCATTGGCGGAGAGGGACATCGAGTCCATGACAGATGATGCCGATGCCGAGAGCGTAAGGTCGCCCTTGAGGCTATATTTCGCTTTCGGGTCGATGTTGAGGAGGTCTTCGAGAACAAGCTTGGTGATGCTCACTTGCAAGGTGTCCTCGGCACTCTTAGAAGCGCGTCCCCATGCACGCACCGATTGCTCCCCAGCGAATGCATTGAAGTTGCCCACATCTATGTAGTCTGCGGCAAAGGCCAAACGGCAAGAATCGAGGTCCCAGTTCTTATTGAAAACAGGCAATTTAGACTTGTCGATGCTGACATACCATGTGCGTGTGCCGCCATCTTCCTTCTCGACTTCCGCATCGAGGTTTACGAACCCGCTTATCGCGTCGCGAGAGTCGGCTTTGTCGCCATGCTTGGTCCACGTGCTGTTGATTTCCTTGTCTCCCCACTCAATGTCCGCCGTGGCAATATTCTTTTCGCATTCCGCATCGAGGCGCAGGTTGTGCAAATTGCCAATCACTGGGGCGTGGAATTTGAACACGTTAGCCGAGGCGTCGGCCTGCCCGTCGTTGCTTACCACGGATATGCCGATGCTGTCGAGCCTGAGATCGCCGTAGGTGAACGACGGAGTCTTCAGTCTTGCCCATGCAAAGTGGCCTTCGGAGTCCACGTGGCCTCTGAAGTCAAGAGTGTCGCTCGGCTCAATGTCGGGAGCGAAGATTTTCAGTATGGATTTGTAGTTCCTCAGTTGCGCATCGATGTCGGCTTGCTGAGGCGCGTCGGGGTGTGGATGACGGCGGCGCACGAGGGTGGGCGCATCGAAGAGATCGGGCATTGCCAGGTTGGCTTGCGTCTGCAATTCCGCTACGAGGCCTGGGAGGTCAAAGTTGCCCGTGGCTTTTACTGTGGCTATGTCCGATATCAGGTTGAGTGTGCGTAGCCCGCCTTCCGTTCCGAGCTCCGTCCTGATGCTGTCTATGGCTATTTTGTCGGTGTCGGAGGCGAGTGCTATGTCTTTGATGATGAGGCTGGTCTCGGATGTGCGGATGTCGAAACCTGTGGTGTTTAGGCTTAGCTTATTGATGCTGAATGTATGCGGGGTCTTGAAGATGCTAGGGGCTATCTCGTCCATTCTTACCGAGTCGGCTGTGGCAAGCAGCGTGAGGCTGGGGGCTATGCTGCTCATTTGTGCTGTGGCGTTCAGCCTGAGTTTGGCGATACGGTCGTTGATGGTCAGTTCTCCGCTGACATCAGTCGAGTCGGCTAGGCAGTCGATGGATATGCCGCCTATGCTTTGTCCGAGGATGTCTATGCGGCCGATGCCGGCTTTCATATTTTGACTGCGCAGCCAATATCCGGATTCTATGTTGATGCTGCCCTCTGAATGTATGTGAGAGTCGAGGTGCGATACGGTTCCGTTGGTTAACTGCGATAGCGAGAAGCCTGTCGTGGTGATGTCTATCTCGGTCTCTGCGGTGTGCCAGTCGTCGTATGATGATGCCGCTGCCGTGATAGTTGCCTTGCCGAGGTCGGAAGCTATGTCAAAGCGGGCCACGCCGGCCACAGCATCGGTAGTGACAATGCCATTGAAGGGTAGGGCTGGGATTTTGCCGATGGTCTCTGTGCTTCCGCTTTGTGGAAGGAAAGCGGTTATGTCCGAGGGCTTTATGCTGCCCGAGGGACTTATTTTTAGTCTTGTTAGTTTGGGTTGCTGGTTTTGCTGGATGTCGAGATGCGCGAAGCCGTCTTTTATCGTCACGCTCGACTCTTCCCCTGCTGTCAGGCGCACTTTGGCAAGTTTTATGTCGCCATTGTCATAAGTGGCTTTGAGTGAGGCCTCTGCGGAAGGAATTTCTCGTCCGATAATCTTTGATGCAAGAAATCCTGTAGCCCTGATTTTCGGAATGTCCACCACGGCATGCCTTACGCCCGCAGAGTCCACAATGGCCGCCAAAGTGTCAATCTTCGCCACGCACCCGCCAAGCGACATCCGCGCCGAGCCCATGGCAAGAGTGTCTCCCGAGGCTGCAAAATGTCCGCCCATGGAAAAATGTGCGCCCCAAGAGGCGGCGTCAAAAGAGAAATCAGAAAGCGTAGCCCCAAACCCATTGCTCGATTTGTTGATGTCGCTGACACTGAGGCTCATATTGTCGGCCACGAACCTTTTCTTCCCCCACGGGTAAACAACCACGTCGCAATGGTTTGCCTTGACCGAGCCAATCTCGAAAGCCATGTCCGGACTGCTCTCCACACTGTCCTGCCTTGCCAAATCGGCAATGTTCCAAGCCCCATCAGCCGACTGCCTTAAGCCAACCGATACGCTGTCCACTTCGATGTTGTGGACAGTGACGTCTCCCTTGATTAGTGAGAGTAATGAGATGTAAGCCCTTGCGCTGCAAACGCTTATCATCGGCAATGAGTCTCTGTCCGATATGCAAACACCATCCACCATGACTGTCGAGAATGGCGTATAGCGCACACGGTCGATGCCGACAGGCAGTCCCAAGGCTTCGCTGGCGCGTACGGACAAACGTCCGGCCGCCCAACGCTGTACAAAGGGCAGCTGGATTGCCAAGAAGGCCAAAAGTATGATAATCATCGTTACAAGCAGGGCAGCCCAAAGACCCGTAACGATTTTTTTTATATATTTGCTCATTAATTGAGGCGTAGTACGGCTTCTGAAGACAAAAGTAACTAAAATTCAACTTTCCGAGGCTGCTTGCTAGCGCAAAGAGAACAGAAAAGAATGTCTACACTGATATTAGGGATTGAGTCGTCGTGCGACGATACGTCGGCGGCTGTACTCTGCGACGGCCGAGTACTATCCAATGTTACCGCCAGCCAGGCTGTACACCTTCGCTATGGCGGTGTGGTGCCCGAGCTTGCCTCGCGCGCCCATGAGCAGAACATTATCCCCGTCGTCGACAAGGCTCTCGGCGATGCAGGAATTTCGGCATCGGACCTTAGTGCCGTTGCCTTCACACGCGGACCAGGTCTTATGGGCTCGCTCCTCGTGGGCGTCTCTTTCGCCAAGGGTTTCGCCCTTGCGCTCAACAAGCCTATCATCGACGTCAATCACCTTCAGGCCCACGTCTCCGCACATTTCATTGTTGAGGATGGCAAAGAGCTGCCTAAGTTCCCATTCCTCTGTCTCCTCGTGTCGGGTGGCAATAGCCAGATTCTCCTCGTCAAGGATTATATGGATATGGAGATTATCGGCCAGACCATCGACGACGCGGCAGGCGAGGCATTCGACAAGTGCGCAAAAGTAATGGGTCTCGGTTACCCCGGTGGCCCTGTAATCAATAAACTCGCCAACGAGGGCAACCCCAAGGCTTTCTCCTTTGCCAAGCCTCATATCGGTGGCTACGACTACAGTTTCAGTGGTCTCAAGACATCGTTCCTCTACACGCTTCGCGACGAGCTTAAGAACGATCCCGACTTCATTGAGAAGAATAAGGCCGACCTTTGCGCCTCGCTCCAGTCGACTGTGATCGATATCCTTATGAAGAACCTCATCCGCGCAGCCAAGGACCTCGGCATCAATACCGTGGCCGTGGCGGGAGGCGTCTCTGCCAACAGCGGTCTCCGTGACGCGTTTGAGAAACTCCATACCAGTCGCGGTTGGAATGTCTTCATCCCCAAGTTCTCTTATACCACCGACAACGCCGCAATGGTGGCTTCGGCTGGTTACCGCAAGTTCCAGCGTGGAATGTTCACCACGATGGATGCCGCGCCTTTCTCGCGCACGGTGGTCTAAACGAAGCAATCGTCATACGATATGGCAGATTTCAAGAATAATGACCGCTTCGGCCTGACAGATAAGTTCGTAATGTCGCATGTCGGTGCGGAGACTGTCCTCGCCCCGATTTCAGACTCTACTGCCGATATGGGTCAACTCGTGACCATAAACCCCACGGGGGCGGACATCCTCGATGGCATCCGCGAGGGGCTCGACTTCAGCGGCATCGTCAATAAGATTATGATGCTCTACGAGGTCTCGGACCGCGAGTCCGTAGTGTCCGACGTGGCTAAGTTTATCAATAGGATGATGGAGCGCGGTGTCGTGGCCTCCCTCTAATCAATATTGTATGGAAAGCGGCAATCCTCGGATGACTGCCCTTGTGGCCGGCATAAAGTTCACTTACGTGGCGGAGGGCTGCTCTTTCCGAGACGGCTGCCTGCGTGGCTTTGGCGTATCTGCAGATGCTGAAGTGCCTGCTGGGGATTGCGTCACGGTCAACGTCCACATTGTACCCGATATCGCCATCCCCGATAAGTCCGACATCCGTTTCCATGCCCATAAGGAGGCTACGGAAGATAATTTCCGAACAGATTGGTATATCAGCACTTTGCCCGACGGTGGCGAAGTTCTCACACAATGCTGTGGCGAGGAGGTGGGCGTGCGCGGCGTAAGATTGGTAATTAATGACGACGCATGCCGCGGATGCATAGCCGACTTGTCTATTTGCTATGAAAAAGAGCCGACCGATGGTGTCGACCCATTTGTCTATCCTGCAGCCAATATTTTCCTTTCGCGAATCCTGATGCGCCGCGGCGGAGTGCTTATCCACTCGTCCGTAGTGGCCGACCGCAATGGCGACGGCTATCTCTTTACGGCGGTCTCGGGCACAGGCAAGAGCACGTCGGCTCGTATTTTCGAGAGTGAGGGTGCGACGATTGTGAACGACGATATGTTGGCTCTCCGTCCCTCTGCCGATGGCGGGTCCACAGTGGCGTACTCTATACCGATGCCATTTTATGCGCAGACTCCGAGGAGTGTAGCTTTGCGCGGCCTTTTCGCCATATTCCAATCAAAGGAGAATGTAATCACTCGCATCCGCGGTGCGGCGGCAGTGTCGAAGATTATGAGCAACGTGGTGCTCCAGCCTTTCGACAAGGCGAGTGCCCAAATGAGTCTCGATAACGCCATTGCCTGTTTTCAACGTATCCCCACTTTCAGTCTCGGATTCAAGCCCGATCGGGATGTCGTAGCTCTCGTGCGAAATACGATGAGCAGTATTTCTGCAGAATAAGATTATGCCAACGGACGACACCTCCCGCAAGACTGTGCACCTGGCTCGCAAGGCTCTGGGAATGGGGCTCCGAGTGCGCACTATGGCTCGCGGGACGAGTATGTTCCCGCTCATTTGGCCGCGGGAGATGGTTGTCGTACGTCCCGTCGGAGCGGATGAGAAACCGCCTATTGGTTCGCTCCTCGTCATGGATCGCGGCGGTGAGCAAAGTTTTGTTCTCCACAGGCTCATTGCCTACGAGGCTAATGGCGATGTTGTAACTCGTGGCGATTCAGTCCTGTGGCCAGACCCTGTGTGGCGTCGCGAAGATTTGATTGGGACTGTGGTGTCCGTCGAGGGGCGATTTTCGCATTCTGTGCGCACTGTGTCGGTCGATGGCGGCAGTTGGGGGCGGTGCGTCATGCGTCTCGCGCCTGTATCTTATTTTGTTAATCATATCATGGCCCGTGTGGCTATGGCTGTTTGGCAGATTATTTCTTTTTGCCGAAGGGATGGGGGCGAAAATAATGAAGAGTAATACCTTTTTGTCTTGAAAGTTCTGAGTTCCATAGCGCGGTCGTTGCGCATTGTCTGGGATGCCTCGCCTGCTTGGGCTGTGGCGTGCGGCGTGTGCGTGGTGGTCAGTGCGGTGGTTCCTATTGCTTTTTTGTGGACAATGGGGCGTGTTGTCGATGTCACTCTTGCCAGTGTTGGCTCGGCGGGTGGCTTCGACGCTATGGATATCTTGCCGTCGCTTGCGCTGTTTGGGCTTGCGCTTTTCGGGTCTTACTCGGCTGGAGTGGTCTCGGACTGGTGTCGCGAGGAGCTTGGTGAGCGTCTGCGCGGGCATGTGTCGGGACTTATCCATAGTCAGATGGCGCGTGTGAGTTATCAGACTATGCAGAGCCCTCAGTTTCAGACTCAGGCTTTCCGTGCCATCTCGGGCTCTACTCAGCGGCCCGTCAATATTTTCCTCTCTACTCTCAGCCTTGTCGAGTCGCTACTGGTCTTTTGCTCTATGAGCATTTGGCTTATGAGGGTGCGCTGGTGGCTGCCTTTCGTGGTTATGTTGGCGGGGCTGCCTGTCTTCGCGGTGCGTGTCTGGAGCACACGTGAGTATTATCGACTCTATCATGACCAGTCGGTAGACGAGCGCAAGATGTATTACTACAACACTGTGCTTACGCAGCCGCGCTACGCTCCGGAGGTTCGACTTTTCGGCCTTGCTGATGTCTTCGATCGTCTTTTTGTGGCGGTTCGCCGGCGTGTGTCGGGGGCTCGTCTGAGTCATGAGCGGCGTAGTACCGTGCGGCAGGTGTTTGCTATGGCGCTCTCCACACTTGCCATTATGGCGGTATTCGTAATCGTGATTGTGTTGTCCGTCGGTGGCGGCCTCAGTGTTGGCTCTTTGGCTATGTATCTTATGACTATCCGCCGTGCCGAGACGGCTGCCACTACGGTTTCGCGCTATTCTGTGTCGCTCCATAGTCAGGCTCTCTATGTGCGCTCTTTGCTTGAGTTCCTTGGCCTTGATGAGGAGCGCGGAGCTGAATCTGTGGCTTTCCCTGCCGACTTCCGCTCTATTGAGGTTGATAATGTCTCGTTTGCCTATCCAGGGTCGGAGCGTCAGGCTTTGCGAGGCGTGTCGTTCTCAATCCGCCGAGGCGAGGTGGTTGGCATCCGCGGGGGCAATGGCAGTGGCAAGTCCACTCTTGTCAAGCTTCTTTGTGGTCTGTTGCGCCCCTCGGATGGCAGTGTGAAGATTGGCGGTGTCGAGGTCTCGAATATCCATCGCGGAGAGATATCAAATCACGTGGCCGTTGTTTTTCAGGATTTTAGACCATATTGCACCACGGCACGGGAAAATATTCATTTCGGTGATATAAAAAACGAAGCCGACGATATCCGCATCCGCCAAGCAGCGGCAGAGGCAGATATCGACGGCCTGATAAGCAGTCTGCCCAATGGCTACGACACGGAGGTGGGCGACCAATTCCCTGGTTCTGAGATGTTCAGCCGAGGTGAGTGGCAACGCCTTGCCCAAGCGCGAGTATTCTATTCTCATGCCGACATCATCATTTTCGATGAGGCGGCAAGTGCTCTCGACCAGCGAGCCCGCGTGACGATGCAGAACAACATTGCCCGTCTGCGCCGCGAAGGAAAGACCGTAATTGTCGTGTCCCATCTCACGGATACGCTGAGCGTAGTGGATCGTGAGATAGCCCTTGATTGATTATCTTGTGAACCTTTATTAGTTGCGCTCTTTTTAAGCGTCGCCCTTGTTGTTGCTGAGTCCGAAGGGGATGGATACGCCGGGCTGAATGTCTACGATAGGCCCAAACTGACGCTCATAGTTGGCAATGTTCTCGTCGAGAGCCGAGAGAAGTCGCTTGGCGTTGGCGGGAGTCATTATGACGCGGGATACAACCATTGGCTGTTGTGAGCCGGGGAGCGCGCTGATGAAGTCGAGGATGAACTCGCTGTTGCTGTGGGCTACGAGGGCGAGATTGGAGTATTTGCCGCCAGCCATATCTGGTGAGAGGACTATGTTTATTTTCTTCTGCTGGTCTTCCATTGGTGGAATCTCTTTTTGTTTATTGGTTACTGATTTGCGCGATAGGACCGCGTTGTTTGCGCAGTCGTGAGCGTAAAGGTAATAAAAAATGGGTACTTTTGGATTGTCGGGAGCGGAGCCGTTCTGCTCATGACACCTTATTATATATACGAAAACGTAAACATAGGAAATCAATGTTACAACAGTCAGAACTGAGGCGCATTCGCCGCGAGGTGTCCGACCTTGCACGTCGCGTCGGAAAGCATATATGGGCATTGCGCCAAAAAGAGAATGTCCGGATCGAGGTCAAAGGTCGCCACGACTTCGTGACCCAGATGGATAAACTTAGTGAAAGTCTTCTGGTGAGCGAACTTACGCAAATCGTGCCCGAGGCTGGCTTCATTGCCGAGGAGAAGACGCGCACGGAGCGCGGGGCCCACCTTGATTGGATTGTCGACCCCATAGACGGCACCACAAATTTCATCCATGCCCAACCGCCTTTCGCAATCAGCATAGCCCTGATGGAGGATGGCGAGGTGAAGGTCGGCGTGATTTATGAGATGAGCCGCGACGAACTTTTCTCGGCCGCTCTTGGTGAAGGCGCATCGCTCAATGGTGAGCCTATCCACGTCTCTGAGGTCAATCTCGATTCCGCCCTCGTGGCCACTGGATTTCCTTACTCGGAGTTTAGCCGTCTCGAACAATATATGAAGGCTCTCACCGATGTCATGCGCGATACGGCGGGTGTGCGCCGGCTTGGCTCCGCGGCCACGGACATGGCTTATGTGGCGTGTGGCCGTTATGAGGCTTTCTTTGAGTATGACCTTAAGCCTTATGATGTCGCTGCGGGTTGCTTGCTTGTGACTGAGGCTGGCGGGCGTCTTTCCGATTTTCGTGGTGGTAGCGATTATATCTTTGGCCGTGAGATGGTTGCCACTAATGCCGTTTGCGGTGCCGACTTCCGTAGGATTGTGGAGTCGCGTTTTGCGGAGTAGTTTCCTTCTTTAAGATATAAAAAGAGCGAGGCTCGGCAGTTTTTGTCTGTCGGGCCTCGTTTGTCTCTTTAGTGGGAGTGCAATATTACTTTTCCAACTCGGAGAATGTTTTGCGCTTCCTAATGTAGTATCGCCAAATCATAGAGTAGTTGCGGACTTCGGGTGCGAGGTCGCGACTGCGTCCTTTCTTGAGGCTGTGCCTTGCTTTTATGGTGCTCTTGATGTTGCCGTAAAATGACATATGGGCTCGGACAATGGCTATGCAGAAGTCCACTTGCCCGCCAAGCGTGTACTTTATTCCCGCCACGCCGTCGAGAATGAGGCGGAGGAAAATAACGAGCCACCACGCGCGTCCGTTATAATTCTTGGACAACATCGTGAGGTTGTTGCGGAAATTGAGATATGTCTTTTGCGGATTGGTAGAGCTAAGTGTCGCTCCTCCCAAATGGAAAACCTTGGCACCACTCGCGCAGCACGCCACAATGCGCAAGCCCATGTTTCTCAGTCTCCAGCAGAGGTCTATCTCCTCCATATGGGCAAAGAAAGAGGCATCCAGTCCTCCCGCATCGAGATACAACTGACGGCGCACCATAAGCGCGGCACCACTGACCCACAGCACGTCGGCATCCGAGTCATATTGCCCATCGTCCGTCTCGATAGTCTCCATGACCCTGCCGCGGCAGAATGGATAACCAAGCCAGTCGATATAACCGCCAGCGGCACCGGCATACTCAAACTTCTTGTGCGCCTTGTCGTCCATCAACTTAGGTCCGCATGCCGCAACGCTCGCATCGCCATCCATCAGCTCTACGAGTGGCGACAGCCATCCCTCGGCCGGTGCGACATCCGAATTGAGGAGCACCACATATTCGTGTCCTATTTGCGCCAGCGACCTGTTATATCCCTCGGCAAAACCATAGTTCTTGTCGAGCTCAATGATGCCTACCGATGGGAATTCCTGTCGGAGCATATCGAGGCTGCCGTCGGTCGACGCATTGTCCGCCACTATGACATCCACGCCGCCCGGAGCCTCGCTGTTGGCGAGTACGGCTGGTAAGTAGCGGCGCATCAGCTCTTTGCCGTTCCAGTTGAGTATGACTACCGCGGTCTTGTTTGACATATCTTTTTTTGTGCGAAGATAACTGATTATAAACTGAAAGACGCGAGGCGCGTCGCCCTCGAATGGCGATGCGCCTCGCGTCGGTTATTTTCCCTTTGCCGTCAATCTCCGCATATTGGCGTGCGGAGGTTTGTGGCGCGTGCGTCTTTCTTTACAGGCTGACGGAGAGGAAGAGGTCGCGGAGCGACTTGTAGGTCTTGGCGGCCTCGTCGCTCATCATTTTGCGGCTTACCCAGCGTGCGCAGGTGATGCCCTCGGCAGTCTCCGGGGTGAGCTTGGGGCGGCCTGGCACCGACATCGAGAACCATACGGTCTCCTTGAGGACCATCTTGTCGTCGATGTAGTAGGTGTGGTAGGTCTCTCCAATGCGGTCGATGACGTTCATGCCTACGAGGCCGGTCTCTTCCATGACCTCGCGCATTGCGGTCTCGACAGCACCTTCGCCCTCTTCTGCTTTGCCCTTGGGGAGGTCGGAGTAGCCTTTACGGTCAATCACAAGGTATTCGTCGTCGCCGTCATGGATGACGCCGCCGGCGGCGTGCACGATGGGGAAGATCGACATAAAAGCCTTCTTGAGCTCGTTCACGTTCTCGGCCAGGATGCAAGTGTCGGGGAGGGTCTCGTCTGCGACGAACTTGTCCACTAACTGCTTGAGCTGGTCGACGTCGGTGAAGTATTCCACTGACTGATAGCCGACGGTGGCGAAGCTCATGGCGTCGAGCTTGATGTGCCTGTCGTTAAAGAATATCTTCATCTGATGTGTTGTCTAATTGGTTATCTATGTTGGGGAGGGTGGCGGATCCGAGCCTCTTAGAACTCGGCGCGACCCGGGGTGCGCGGGAATGGGATGACGTCGCGGATGTTGGCCATACCCGTCACGAAGAGGATGAGGCGCTCGAAACCGAGACCGAAGCCAGAGTGGGGGCACGTGCCGTACTTGCGGGTGTCGAGATACCACCACATATCCTTCATTGGGATGTGAAGCTCCTCGATGCGCTCCATGAGCTTGCCGTAGTCGGCCTCGCGCTCAGAGCCACCGATGATCTCGCCGATGCGTGGGAAGAGGACATCCATTGCGCGAACGGTCTTGCCATCCTCGTTTTGCTTCATGTAGAACGCCTTGATCTCCTTCGGGTAGTCGGTGAGGATGACAGGCTTCTTGAAGTGCTCCTCGACGAGGTAACGCTCGTGCTCCGAAGCCAAGTCGGCACCCCAGAAAACGGGGAACTCGAACTTATGTCCCTTGGCAACTGCCTCCTCGAGAATCTTGACGCCCTCGGTGTAGGGGAGGCGGACGAAATCGTGGGTGGTGACGAACTTGAGTCGCTCGATGAGCTCGTTGTCAATCATCTTGTTGAGGAACTCGAGATCGTCCATGCAGTTGTCGAGAGCCCACTGTACGCAGTACTTGATGAACTCCTCGGCGAGGTCCATGTTGTCCTGAATGTCGTAGAAAGCCATCTCGGGCTCGATCATCCAGAACTCGGCAAGGTGGCGCGGGGTGTTGGAGTTCTCGGCGCGGAACGTCGGGCCGAAGGTGTAGATGGCACCGAGTGCGGTAGCCGCGAGCTCACCCTCGAGCTGGCCGGAGACGGTCAGGCTGGTGTGGCGGCCGAAGAAATCCTGAGTGTAGTCTACTTTGCCCTCCTCGTTCTTTGGCAGGTTCTCGAGGTCGAGAGTGGTGACCTGGAACATCTGGCCCGCGCCCTCGCAGTCGGAGCTGGTGATGAGGGGAGTGTTGAAGTAGACGAAGCCCTTGTCGTGGAAGAACTTATGGATGGCGTAGGCCATTTGGTTGCGGATGCGGAAGACGGCTCCGAAAGTGTTTGTGCGGGGACGGAGGTGCGCGGTGTCGCGGAGGAACTCCATCGTGTGGCCCTTCTTCTGGAGGGGGTAGGTGGCGTCGGAATCGCCGAGAACCTCAATGGCGTCGGCTTGGATCTCTACGCTCTGCCCCTTGCCCTGGCTTGCCACGAGCTGACCCGTTACGCTGAGGCATGCGCCCGTCGTGATGCGCTTGAGGGTCTCCTCGTCGGTATTGGCAGGGTTGACAACGATCTGGAGATTGGCGATGGTCGAGCCGTCGTTCATTGCGACGAAGCTGACTTGTTTGCTATCTCGGCGGGTGCGAACCCAGCCCTTGACCGTGACCTGCGTGCCTGTGGCGGCCTCGCGCATGATCTCAATAATTCTCTTTGGACGCATGATTTAGGTTATGTGGCACTGCAGTCTTGCAATGCGGTTATTTCTTTGTTTTGTTACCTGTTTGTAAAAGGGTGGGCATCCTATATCGGATAACCTATTTTTCAGCAAATATAGTGATAAGCTATGACAAAAACACCGCCCGATGATTATAATTCACGTCAAAAAGGGCGTGTCTTGATTAAGGTTTTTTAAGAGAGACGTTTGCTGGCTATTTACCCTCGAGCCCGCTTATGATGTGCGGCAGGTAGTTCTCGGGCGTTATGACCTCGGCCGAGGCGGGGGAGTAGGTCTCTACGAAAGAGTTTGGGAATTTGGTGTTGGCCTTTCGTGCATTCCACTTCATCTCGAAAATATGCAGGCGCCCGTCATACTCCTCAACGTAGTTAATCTCTTGCTTGGTCTTTGTGCGCCAGAAATAAGAGTTGACGTATTGCCCGCATTGCGCATTCCTCTTCATTCTCTCTGCGATGAAGAAGTTCTCCCAAAGGGCGCCAGTGTCGAGTCTCTCGTCGAGAGGTGCGAAGGCGTTGAGGATTGCGTTGCGGATGCCAAGGTCGTAGAAATATATCTTTTTGCTCTTTGTCAACTCTGAGCGTATGTTGCGGCTGAAACTGTTGAGTCGGAATACGACAAAGCATTTCTCTAAAAGGTCTACCATTTTCTCCGCCGTGCGACTGTCTACTCCAACTGTCTTGGACAGCTCATTGTAGGATACTTCACTGCCAATTTGCAAGGCCAGGGCTATGAGGAGTTTTTGCAAAACCGAGGACTTCTTGACTCCATCGTATTCCAAGAGGTCTTTGAACAAGTAACTGTTGGCAAGCTCCATAAGTGCTGCCCGACGGGATGACTCTTCTGTAACAATCTCGGGGTAGCTGCCATATATCATGCGGTCGTGCAATGAGTTGATGGTGTCGTAGCTTCCGTTTGTCTCGTATAGCTCGGCCATGGAGATTGGGAACATGCTGAATGTTATCTTGCGTCCCGTGAGTGGCTCGTCGAGGTTGTTGTGGAGGTCGAGAGCTGAGGAGCCCGTGACGAGGAATTGAGTGTCGGGAAAGTACTCGTGCATTATCTTTAACGTGAGACCTATATTCTCGACTCTTTGCGCCTCGTCTATCACCACATATTTATTGTCT
Source organism: bacterium (assembly GCA_963643535.1). Lineage (GTDB taxonomy): Bacteria > Bacteroidota > Bacteroidia > Bacteroidales > Marinilabiliaceae > W3P20-009. The sequence goes on from CAVILU010000025.1 coordinate 18,410, forward strand.
GCTACGATCTCTCGAAGGCTCGAGATTGATGGGTTTGTCAGCCGCTCTTTGTCCGCAGATAGGTCGCAATTGAGCCATAACTTTTTACCATCAAGCCCATCGGCTATTGTGTGGAAAAGTGTGGATTTCCCTACTTGCCGCGGGCCGAGAACTATTATGACTTTATTTTTCCAAAGGCATTTCTTTATTTCTGTCTCTAAGTATCGTTTAATCATGTTCTTGAATTTCAGTGCATTAAAATGAGTCTTTGCAAAGGTAGCAACTTTTTCGAGCTGCAATGCGAAAAAGTAACGACTTTTTCGCGCCACGACGCGAAAAAGTTAAGTGGCGGTGCAATTGTCTGAGTGACATATATATTATGAGATGACCGAAAATGTCAAAATGGCGATTTTCTTGGAAAAGGTTGTGGAAATGGAACATCTGCGTTCAGTGAGATTTGTGCCTCTTTTACTGTCGCCAGCGACAATAAACTATACCTATTATAAATAGGTGATGGGCGGAATAATGCCTAAAACCTTTTTGCGAGGCAAACGTATTAACGCCCGAAACAATAATTATTCATCCAAACCATGAAGAAATTTCTCTCATTGGCTGCAGCTTTCGCCTGCGCCTTCTCTTTCTCGGCTTGCCATGACGACGATGACAGCGAGGATGGAGACTATGTAGCTGACTTCTCCACCATCAACGCAGTATCCTACAT
>CAVILU010000026.1:0-19033 GCA_963643535.1 bacterium
TATTGCACTCAGTGCCGTCGAAGTCAACTTTCTTGCCTGATGCGAAGTTGACTTCCTTGGAGAAGACGAGCTCGATGGTCTTGGTGGTGGTGGCCACGTCGGTTGCGCCGCTTGCAGGCTCGGAGCTCAGCAGGGTGGGGGCTTCGGGAGTTTCCGATCCGCCCTCGTCGTCGCCGCCGCAAGCTGCGAGGCAAGCCGGGATGGCGAGGAGGAAGAGTATCCTATTTATGAATTTCATGCTTGGTATTATTTTGAGGTTTTATGGCAGTGAAATTACTCAATTCTCTCGATACACCACGCATCCCCACCCGTTGTTTGTTAAAATATCATTAATGAATGATGTGAATTTATAGATTTTGAGCCTCCCGCCATGGGATTATGTTGCCGTTGGAGGTCGTTAGACGTGTCTCTCCGCTGTAGATTACGTGGCGATTTTCGATGGAAATGATGCCGATTGAAAACTAAATCTGCAAAGAAACCTTGCAATCTTTCGATTGAAAACTAAATCTGCAAGAAAATCTTGCAATCTTTCGATTGGGAGATGCAGTTCCAAGGGACGCGGATATAAAGTAAAAAAGCCAAGAGCGGAGACTTTTCTTGTCATCCCTCTTGGCTTGCAATATCTATCATAATTGATGCTTTATCGTTGCATAATATGATTCATTCTTACCGTAATAGCTTATGCTCCTTACGTTCATTCTACCGAAAAGACCCCAACGTCATTCTCGTTCATTCTTTTTGAAGATTGGTAAACCTTGTCTACCGATGTCTACACTGTCTCACTGAAAGTTTTTCTTCGCGAGTCCATGGTTGAGCTTTCTGGTCTTTGCAACGGTAGGCTTTCTTCTTGTAATTATTTCTGAGCTCTTGCTCATGTTGCCTTTCCCTCTCGCGTTTCTTTAGATAAATTTTTACCTTTAGCTTTGTAGAAGCATTGTTGACAAGTTGTCGTAGGCCATGCCAAATGCGAGGTGATCTATGTTCCGTGGCCATTCTGGATCCAATCTTCTCTCTTGTTTCAGAAGCGACATTGTCACTATCCCTAATGGTGCTTGTACGCTGAATTAGGGTTGCTTCGGGAAGCGGTGAAACTGTAATTAAAAACGTCTGAACTTCAAAATCATTGGATAGCGACCACAGGGGCAGTCGGGACGTTGTTCACCGTCAAGATGCGATAAAGCAGCAAGGGCTCGATCTTTGTCAAGTCGGCCTTGTAGAATTTGCCTTTCTTGGTGTCGTTGAAAAATAAGTCATACTCGTCATGCGGCTGCCAAACATAATTAAAATCGGATATTGTGTCAATCGGCGCAACGTCCTGAGCCGCGCAAGTCGAAGCGAGTGCGGCAAATATTCCGAATAGGATTGTGTGCTTCATAGATATCTGAGATTTAGTCAAAATTATTTCTTACCATGATCTGGTAAATAAGCAGGGGTTCCATCTCCTTGAGGCTCGCCTTGTAGTATTTACCCGTCGCAGCATCTAAGATCTTCACATATGGCAATTTGACCTTGTCATCTTTGCTCTTTAGCTCCTTGATGTTTCCGAAGTCCGAATATTTGTCATTTTCGATGTCATATATCATAATGAATGGGAGTTTTACTTTAGCGTTGCTATCCTTTAAGGGTTTTAGTTCGCCAAAGCCTGTCGCGTCATAGATTATGACCTTGTAAATAAAGTTCTCCCATCCCTCCTTTACTGGCCCCGATAGAGACCGTGCATCTCCATTTTTGTTCTTATAGGTCACCGTGAACTGTTTTGCTTTGGCGTTTACGCTAAAACTTGGGCTGTTGAACTCGGTAATCTTGGCCTCAACTGGTAATGCTATAAGAAGCGCAAGAAGTAGAAATAGTATCTTCTTCATAATGTTCGATTCTTTTGTGTCAAATTAGTCGACTATGCTGTTGAGAGTGTCAGTTCCCTGATGCTAAGATTCTGTAGAGCAGAAGGGGCTCCGCCTCTCGTACATCCATTTTGTAATACATCTTTTTAAGCGTGTCGTAAATCTTGAGATATCTGTAAGGCGTTTTTTGTGTTTAAAATTCTGATATTCAGCTGATTGGTCACACTTAAAAAAGAAAAGGGTTTGAACCCTCCCAAAACGTCTGAAGCTTATTTTCCCCATTTTTCTCTCTCTTTTGTAGCAAAGCTAAAGATGATAATGCATACTCGTAAATGAAATAATATTTCAATTCGCTACTAACCACAAAACTGAAAGCCCTTTCGCTGATAATATGTCTTAAGTCTTCAGTTTCTTTCCCCCAAAAATTCGCTGCAACAAAAAAAGCAGGGCGCAAGTTCCGAAAATGGAACTGCGCCCTGCAAATAGTATTTGCGTGTCAGTCAGGCTCCCGAGGGGAGCCTACGACTGCGTTTACTTGATAGCGACCTTGGTGATAATGAGGTTATCGCCAGTCATGACGAGACCATTGTTTGCGACAAGGTCATCGACGGCTGCCTGCGTGAGGGTGAACTCATAGGTCGTCGCGTCAACGTCGTCACCGAAATCGAATTGGTTATTGCCATCCGCATTGACTGCATCAGCAAGTGCGTCCCATTTTGTGCCAGAACGAAGCGAGAGGCAGCCCCAAGCGCCCTTGTTGACTTTCTCTACAGTGAAGTAGAGCGTCTGACCAGCCTTGACGGTGCTCCAATCATAACCGCCCCATGCGAGGTCCTGGTTGCCTGCCCAACCGGCGATGCTGAATGAGCCCTCCCAAATTGCCTTGGGGGCGGAGTAATCAATAATCACGCTGGCCTTGGTGAAGATGAGGTCTGAGCCCTGGATGATGAGAGCAGCGTCTGTTACATCCTCGTATCCGCCAATATTTGACTTCAGATGTTCGAGGATGTCGGCAGTCAAGGTGATGTCATAGTAGTGATCCTCGGTTGAGCCACCATTCCACCAATCGTATTCTTTTATGTCAGAAGGTACGATGGTTCCAAGCAAATCTTTATTCCATGCACCGTTGTTTAGCTGGAATTGAGCCCAGGAGCCCTTGCCTGTGAAGTAGAGGCGGAGTGTGCTGCCTACGGGGACGGACTCGAGTGATGACCAGCTGATGGCAACGCGGCCACCGGCATCCCAAGTGATGTCGACAGGACCAGTCCAAATAACGGTCTCGACAACGCCAGAGGCGGTTACCTCAATCTGGTAGTCGACCTTGGTGTCGCCCGTCACGAGGGTGAGGGTCTGAGTGCCGACGGTGTTGCCTACGAATGCGTAGAGGGTCTCGCCAGTGAGGATGTACTTGGTTTCAGAACCATTGAGAAGAACATTGGTAAGGTTGCCACCGTTGACTACTATGCCAGATGCCAAAGAGCTTACGGTGTAAGTGCCGGCAGTGAATGCGGCAGCATCCTTGAATGCGCAGAAAGTGAAACCGTTAACCGTGAAGTTCTCAGCAGCAACGCCCTCCTCGCCATTGTCCATGACGTAGGTTACTTTGCCGCTCTCAGCCTCAAGGGGCACGGTGAAGGAGAATGAGCCATCCTTGGCGGTTACGGCGGCTTCGATGCTACCGAACTTGAGAGTGGTGATGCGGCTTGCGAGGGTGGACTCTACAGGGACCACATCAAGAGGAGTAGCCGACTCGGGGAAGGTGAAAACGGGCTTGGTGGTTACGAAGCCGGGGACGGCGAGCGTTACGCCGTTGGCGAGCGAGAGGGTGATGTCGCCACTCTTGGCTGCTGCGGTCACCTTGAGGGTGATGTCGCCATTCTCGTCGAGCTTTGCAATCTTGGTGGCTTCGGTCTCACCGTTGAACTGAGCAGCGGTGATGAGGTCGAGGTTCTCGCCGGAGATGACCACAGTCTCGTCGATGCCATAAGAAGCCTTTGCATCCTTGATGGCTGCGGTGGGGACTACAGTCTTAATCTCGCCTGCGCTCACGGTGTTGCCGGAGAAGAGGGTGAGGGTGACCTCGCCATCCTGCGCTGCGGCGGGGAGGGCTACGGTAATCTTGGCCACATCCTTGGTCGGATCCTCTGCGGCTACGTCGATAGCGTCAACGCCATTGAAAGAAACGCTCTTGACGAGGCGGAGGAGTTTGCCGGTGATCTCGACATCCTGGCCAGCCTTGACGGTTGCGTTGGTCAACTTGGCGTCGGAGGTTTCGATTACGGTGAGCTCAGCCTCGCTCTGGAGGAGTGTCTCTACGGTATCGGTACCGTCTACGGTGTAATAACCGAGGTTTATTACGCCAGTAGATGCGTCAACAGGCACGGTCACCTTGAACTCGGTGCGGCTGGTAGGCATTACCTCTACGTTCTCACCTGTCGCAAACTGTACGAACTGGATGTAGGTCAGGTATGTGCCCTTGACGGTGAGCTCGTCGCCTGCGGTTACTGCTTCGGGGGCGAAGGAGTCGAAGGTGATGGGCTCGGTGAAGGCAATCTCCTTGGTCTCGAGCTCGCCTCCGTCGTAGATGAGCTTGACGGTGCCAGGCTCAGCCTCCTCGGGTACGAGGCACTTGATGGTGTACTGGTCCACCTTCTCGGGGGTGGAGGATACGCCGCCGGGGAACTGGATGCTGGTGATGCGGTCGAGGTTGGTGCCCTTGAAGGTCATGTAGGCGCCGCGGGTCACTTGGAGCGAAGCCGCATTGAGCGTCACTGCGCTGCTGGCGAACTGATTGGTGTCGAGGTCGTCCTCTTCGTCGCATGCGGTCATGAGTGAGCCGCTTGCGAGGGTCAGGAGACCCGCCATCAGCATGGCTATGTTTTTCTTATAAAGCTTCATATATTGTCTTGTGCTTTATGTTCTTGATAAACCTATGGGTGAGTGGTGGGCGGGAGGTCGGGTGTTAGCCAAGCCTCCCGCCAGAGGCTCACTCACATTTACTTGTAGGGTACGGCACGTATGTTGTCGATGCGGAAGATAGGTGCGCACTCGGTGCCAGACACGCCGCCTTCGACAGGCCAGAGGACGAATGTTGCGAAGTCCTCGGCAGAAGAGAGGGGCACGGTGCCCTTGGTGCCGTCGAAGTTGTAGACGAAGTCGGCAATGGGCACGGTGACTGTGATCCACTCGTTGCCGGTGTCGAAGCTGCCAGTGTCCTCCCATGGACGGTAGATGCCGCGGCAGAGGCCGTAGTCTTTACCAATGTACTTGTTGTTCTGCCAATTTTCATTCGCGGTACCGAGGAAAGCCTCGCCTGCTTTCTGGCTTGCGTTGGTGAAGACGAGCTGCATTGCGCCTGCGCTCCAAGGATTGGACTTGGGAATGCAGAGCTCGAACTTTACGGCCATATTCTGGAAGTCGCTGAAGTCGATGAAGTTGCAGAATGGAGTGCCTGCTTCGCCGTCCGCAATGGAGTAGGGGTCGCCACCCCAGTTGCCTGCCCAGAAAGGAAGCTTGAAGCTTTCGATCCATCCACCGTCAGTGGTGGTGGTGCCGTCGCCGAGCTGGCAATAGTCGCCGCAGCCCGTGAGGCCACCCTCAGAAGAGTAGGTTGCCGAAATGTTCCAACCCTGGGGAACCTTGCCGTTGGAGCTCGTACCGCCACCTGCGTTGAAGTCGGCCATCATGCCACGGTTGTCGTTGAAGTTGAACTTCGTGGACTTGGTGGTGCCGTACTTGGTCTTGACGGTGATTGGGCCGCTCTCGGTGCAGCCCTCGGGAATCTCGAAAGATACGGAGGTCTGGCTGATGCTCTTGAAGTCGGTAATCTGAGTGCCGTCGGGCATGGTGATAACCATCGGGTTGCTCTCGTAGGTGAGGAGGTAGTCGCCATTGATGGTGGCAATCTCACCCGGGGCTACGTACTCACAGCTCATGTTGGAGAGCAGTGGGGCTGCGATGTCTACCGTGAAGGGGTATTCGGTGACAACACCATTGTTGTTGTGCATGTAGATCTTGTCCGTAGGGTTGTTGGGCAAGGCACGCGGTATGGTCACAAAGAGAGTGTGGTCCGTGATGAGCGAGCTGTTGAGGACTGCCTCCTGATCGTTGAAGTAGAGCTTCGTGATGCTGCGGAGGTTGTTGCCCATCAGGACGATGCGGTTGTTGGTGTAGGCCGAGGTGATGAGCGAGTCCTTGTTGGTCGGCATGCAGATGCAGATAATCTCGGGCGTGCCGTCGGCCACCTCATACTTGTCGGGCTCGTCCTCGCAGGCTACGAGGCTGAGGGCCGCGAGCGAGCAGAGAGCCGTGGAGCGGACTATATGTTTGATATTGAATTTCATCGCTTAGACTGTTTAGTAGTTGTACTGGTTGATGTCGACGTCAATGGGGTCCTCGCTGAGGTGCGGGTTCATTGCAAGGTCGGTGTCGGGGAACGGCAGCGTCATCATGTCCTTGGTGAGATTGGTGAGCTTGCTGGAGTTTAGGCCAACCTTGTCGGTTGACATGTTCCAAGTGGAGTAGTTGCTGCTGAACCAAGTCTTGTAGACGTCGGAGAGACCATAGTATGTGCCACGCTCCTGATTCATAATCTCACTCTTGACGAGGTCGAAGTTATAGTATGCCACGCGGACGTAGTCGTACCAGCGATCACCCTCACAAGCGAGCTCGAGACGGCGCTCTTTCCAAATCTGATCCCAAGTGATGGAGGTCTCCTCTTTCCAAGTGCAAGAACGGTTGTGGACCGCATTGAAGGCTGCGAGGGCGTCTGCGTTGGTGGTGGTGCCACCGTCGATGAGCGCCTGAGCCTCGGCAAGGATGAGGTAGACATCAGCAAGGCGGAGGATATGGGTGGCAAGAGATGTTGCCATTTTCTGCAAGCCGTAGCCAACGCCGGCAACGTGGTCGGCATTGTCGCCAACGAGGTGCTTTACCTCCTGAGCGCCCGTGGGGCTCTGGAACGATCCGCCGCCAGTGAGGCCGTCGCGGTCGGATACATCCTCCTTGAAGTAGAAGTCGCAAATCTCAAAGCCGCCCTTGGCGAAGGTTGAAGCGCGGTCGGTCCAGAAATAATCGTAGACGTCGCCTGCCATCATGAGAGTCGCCTTGCGGCGAGCGTCGACATTGTTGCGGTTTTGGTTAAGTGGGCTCTCGTCGAAAGCCTCGATGAGGTCGATTGAAGGTCCGTTCCATCCGCCCCATGTGTTGGCGGTCTCGTCGAATCCTGTGGGGGCGAGGTCGCTCTGGAGGGAGTTCTGACGGGTCCAGTTGCTGCCGTCGGCAGTCCAACGCCAAGCGATGAGGCTCTCGGGGCAGGTGTTGTTGGCGAGGCGGAAGATGTCGGAGTAGTTCTCCATAAGCTCGCGGCCGGAGTTGTCCTTTACATCTTTGGCATACTCGACGGCTTTCTGGAGATCCTCTTTGTTGAGTGTGCCGCTGACGCCGGCCTTGGTGAGGTATACCTTGGAGAGGAGGCCTTCGGCGCAGTAGTAGTCGATGCGGCCTGCGCTTGCGCTCTTAGGCAGCCACTCCATGGCTTTCTCGAGGGTCTTGATGATGTACTCGTAGACATTCTCGGGCTTGGCGCGGTAGACATCGTTGTAGGAGTTGCCCGTGATCATGCTCGAGTTCTCATGGATGATGGGCACGCCGCCGAAGTTGCGAACGAGGTAGAAGTAAGCCAGCGCCTTGAGGGTGAGGCACTCACCCTTGGCGGCAAGCTTTGCAGTCTCCGTGCAGGCCGAGCCAGCCTTCTCGTCGATGTTCTTTATCTGGGTGTTGCAGTATGCGTTGACGCTCCAGAGTGATGCGGACATATTGACGAGGTCCTCGTCGGAGGAGTTGACGGTCAGCGTGAGGTAAGGAGACGAGTTCCAGAAGTAGTTGCCTGCGAGGACCTCACCTACTTTGAAGAAGCCGCGCTGGAAGTCGTACCAGGGCGAGTTGTAGATGGGGTTGACAGCCTGATAGAGCTGAGCGTCGTTCTGGTAGAAGTTATCTACGTTGTAGTTGTCCTCCGTAGGGCGCTCGAGGAAGTCATCACAAGCCGAGAGCGAGAGGCTCGCTGCGGCCATGAGGGCGATGGCTTTCGTATATTTCATTTTTCCGTATTTCATAGTTGCGAATCAGATTAGAACGTTACATTCAGACCGACAGAGTAGACGGTAGGAGAGGGGTAGCGTCCGTTGTCGAGGCCGTAGACATTGGTGCTCTGGGTAGATGCGCCGATTTCGGGGTCGTAGCCGGAGTAGTGAGTAAATGTGGCTACGTTCTGGAGGTTGACGTAGGCGCGGACATTCTGGAGGCCCCAGCGGCTAATGAGATCCTTCTTGAAGGTGTAGCCGAGGGTTATATTCTTGATGCGGAGGTAAGAGCCGTCCTCGATGTAACGATCGGAGATGCGGTCGTTGTCGTTCGGATCCTGGATGGATGCGCGGGGAGTGCTGGTCTCGGGGTTGGCGACCTTGACGTTGGTGATGTCGTCATACCAATTCCAGATGCCATTCTCGCCTGTGTAGACCTTGTTGGGGTCGATGGCAACGAGCTGAGCGCGGTCGTTGACGTCCTTGGTCTGGTTGCTCCAGCCGCTGTTCATGTGGGTGAGCTTCATGGCGAGGTAGTTGTAGACCTTGTTGCCGTAGGAACCGTTGAGGAAGATAGAGAGGTCGAACTCCTTATAAGTGATGGTGTTGGTCCAGCCGAAGGTGAACTTAGGCATAGGTGAGCCGATGTCGGTGCGGTCTTTCTCGTCGATGACGCCGTCACCGTTGAGGTCCTTGTACTTGACGTCACCAACCCATACAGTCTGGGTGCGGTTGAAGGTCTTGCCGTCGGAGGGGTACTTGGTGGGTTTCGGAGAGTTCTGAATGTCAGCGAGGTCCTTGTAAACGCCGTCGGTCACGTAGCCATAGAAGTTGTAGAGGCTCTGGCCAATCTCGGTGCGAGAAACGACGTCGGACCACTGGCCGTAACCCTCGATTGCTGAGGAAGCCTGGCCGTCGAGAGCGACGAGTTTGTTGCGGTTCCAAGAGATCTGGAACTCGGAGTGCCAGTTGACACGACCATTGTCAAACGGAGTGCCGCTGACGGTGACCTCAAGACCCTTGTTCTCGATGGTGCCGTAGTTGCCCCAGGGAGCTGCGAGTGCTGATGAGACGTTGCCACGGGTGCCCATGTAAGAAGGCAACTGGAGGCTCATGAGCATGTCCTCGGAGGTCTTCTTGTAGAGGTCGGCAGTGATGTTGAGTCGGTCGCTGAAGAAGCCGAGGTCGAGACCGAAGTTCCACTGCTCCTGGGTCTCCCACTTGATGCCGGTGTTAGGAATGTTGGATACGCGGTAGCCCATTCCGAGGCCGCTCTCCATCTTTGAGATAGAAGAGCCCCACTTGTAACCACCGATGCTGGAGTTACCAGTCTGACCCCAACCTACGCGGATCTTGCCATTAGAGAAGATGTTCTCGATGCCGAGGTTCTTGAAGAACTCCTCCTGGGTGAAGCGCCAAGATACAGCGGCAGCATGGAAGCCTGCCCAACGGTTGTCCTTACCGAAGTTGGACGATGCGTCGCGACGGTAGGTGTAGGTGAGGTTGTAGCGGTCGTCATAAGCATAGGTTACGCGGCCGAAGACAGAAACCATGGAGCTGGAGCCGAAACCGTAGCCGATGGTAGGAGTTCCGGTGCCGAGTGCCGGGTTGTGGACGTCGTCTGATGGAAGGTCGGTGTTCTGGATAGACTCATAGTCATATTTGCTCTCCCAAGCCTCGTGGCCGACCATGACGGTGTAGCGATGAACATCAGCAGCAGTGTCGCTCCAAGTGAGGTAGTTCTTGGTCTGCCAGAAGGTGTTGGAGTTCTTCTGGCGGCGTGCGAGGTTCTGGTTGCGCTGGTAAGTGCCCATAGACACGATAGGCTCGTAGCGCTCCGCGTCGCTCCAACCGAGGTCGTAGCCGAGCTCGGTGTGCCATACGAGACGCTCCCTGAGTGCGCCACTGGGCTTGACCTCCGCGAAGATGTTGCCGTTGAGCTTCTGACGCTCGAGGAGGATGTCGTTGTAGAGAGCCATGGCGACAGGGTTCGGGTTGGTGTAACCCTCCTTAGCGACGCTGGAGTATGTGCCGTCGATGTTGTAGATAGGGATATCGGGGGTTGCGGTAAGCGCATAGGTGATGACGCCGGCCTCGGAGTCTGCGAGGGTCATGCGCTCCTTGGTCTTGGAGTACATGGCAGAGAGGCCGAGCTTGAGCCAGCTCTTGAGGTTGGCATCGATGTTGGCGCGGAGAGAGAGGCGACGGAACTTGGAGCCGATAATGGTACCCTCCTGGTTCATGAAGCCGCCAGAGACGTAGTACTGAACCTTGTCAGAGCCGCCCTGAGCGGAAATCTGATGCTGGTGCTGGAATGCGGTCTGGAAGATGGCGTCCTGCCAGTTGGTGCCCTTGCCGAGGAGCTCGGGATAGGTGTAGTCCTCGGTCTCTTCGAGCTCGCCAGTCTCTGCGAGGTCGTTGTAGAAAGATGCGAACTCGCGGAGGTTCATCATGTCGAGGCGCTTGGTCTGACGGTTCCAGGCAGCGAGGCCCTCGTAGGTGAACTTGGCGTCGCCAGCCTTACCACGCTTGGTGGTGATGAGGACTACGCCGTTTGCGCCCTGCGCACCATAGATGGCTGTTGCGGAAGCATCCTTGAGAATCTCCATCGACACGATATCCGACGGGTTGATGGTGGAGAGAGGAGAAATGGTGGAGGTTGAACCATTGCCGAGAGCGTCGCCGAGACCGTAGTCAGCGCCCGACTTGCCTTGGCTCTGGACGATGACGCCATCGATGACGTAGAGAGGCTCGGCGTTGGCATTGATGGTAGCCTGGCCACGGACACGGATAGAGGTCGAGGAGCCAGGGGCACCAGAGGTAGAGACTGAGGTGACACCAGCTGCGCGGCCCTGGAGGGACTGGTCGAGGTTGGTGATGACGGAGCCCTTGAGAGCCTCCTCGCCGACGGAGACGGAGGAGCCAGAGAGGTCGCTCTTCTTCATCGTGCCGTAACCTACGACAACGACGTCGTCAAGCTCCTTGCTGTCGCTCTTCATCTGAGTGTTGATGGTGCCGCGGCCGGCAATGTCGACCGTCTGGCTCGTGAAGCCGATGAAGGAGAACGTGAGCTTCTTGGCATCGCCTACGTTGAGGCTGTACTTGCCGTCGAAGTCTGTCACTGTGCCGGAAGTCGTGCCTGTGACGACAACGGCGACGCCTGGCAAAGGCTGGTTAGTGTCGTCCGTTACGACACCCGTAACCACTTTGCTCTGAGCCCATGCCACCGCGATAGACAGCATGAAGCACAAGGCCGTGAGAATGAATCTTGCTTTGTTTTTCATAAGACATAAGTTGTACTTGGTAATCCGCCGCCCGCTTGTGGCGCTGCGACGATTGTCTTAAGATCCGCGCCCGTTTTTCGGCTCGCCACCCTCGCGAAAAATGGTCTGCTCGTGCTCGGTTCTTTTCATTAGCAAATTTATACCATTGTTAGCATCTTCGCTTGTATTATTTTATCGATGTGTAGTAAAAAATTAGCCAAAAACGCTTTTGAATTTTTGCAGAAGTTAACAAATGGCGGTGCGAAATGTATTATTGCCTCATAGCACTCCCCATTCGGCTGCTGTTTTTGTGGCTCTTCTTGGCCTTTGCTGTCCGTTCGTCGCCTTCGCAACCGTTTGCGGTGGACGATTTTAGGCATTTTGCGGTGTTGCGAAATTTATATTCCTTGATATTAAGACCTTCTCGGGCTCTGCTGTTCGCACTCGTGTCCACTCGATATAATTTTCTCGTCCACCCCTGCGGGTGAGTGTTACGGCGGTTTTGTTACTTTTTGATATAACGTTTGTATTGGCTAAACAGGCCGAGATGTAAAAAAATGACAGTTGAAATTATAGCAATATTTTGCAATGTCAATACTCCGATTTTTACATTCTCTAAAAAAAAATCCCGCCCGTTGCCATCCCCAAAAAGGGAAAAAGCAACGGGCGGGGTCAATATCAATTGTCAAAAAGACAGTGCAGCGAAAACAGTATAGTCAGCAGAAACACCACCGAATGGATAACAGTACTGCCAACAGAAACACCAATGCAGCGAAAACAGTATAGTCAACAGAAACACCACGGCATGGACAACAGTACTGCCAACAGAAACACCACGGCAGGGATAACAGTACTGCCAACAGAAACACCACGGCAGGGGGTAACCGTAACTGTTAACTGTTAACTGCTAACTGTTAACTGCTAGCTGTTTCTCCGTCTAAACTCACTAATAGTAATAGCCGTAGCGGTGCCGACATTGAGCGACTCGCTGGTAATCTGGCCACCGGGGAAACTCGGGATAAAGAGTTTTCGGGTAACGAAACCGCTCAGGCGGGCGTCAATACCATGCCCCTCGTTGCCCATAAGTATGATGCCACCAGCGGGCAGCGTCTCCTTATATATATTCTCGCCTTCGAGATAAGTGCCGAAAACCTGTGCCGCGCTCTCACCCTTCTCGGCATTCCGACGCAGCCATGCGGCAAGATCGGTATACGACACGCGCACGCGGGCCAAAGCTCCCATGGTAGCCTGCACAGCCTTAGGCCCATATGCGTCTGCGCATTGCTGAGAACACACAACGTCCGTCACGCCAAACCAGTCCGCCGTGCGGATTATGGTGCCAAGGTTGCCCGGGTCCTGGATTCCGTCGAGGGCCAAGATAAGGCGGTCGCCGCCAGTCTCGGGAAGTTCGCACGCCGGTTTGCGGAAAATGGCAATTATCTCGCTCCTCGTCTGGAGAGACGACACCTCGGCAATCTCCTCGGCCTCGGCCTCCACGGTCTCTATGCCTGCCGCGGCAAGCCCGAGCTCGCGAAGCCGCTCAGTGGTGCCCGCGATATACGTGGCCGCGAGTCCGCCGCGCAGCAGGTCGCCCACCGTCTTGCGTCCTTCGGCAATGAAGAGTCCCTCCGTGTCGCGCTTCTTTTTCTGTTCGAGGGCGCGGAACATTTTCCGTTTATTCTGGCTTATCATGCTTATTCGTATCTTTTCTGACCTTTTGTGTCCGCTAAGTTACGTTGAAATTTCTGTATCTTCGCACTCTGTACGCTTTTTAGCCGCGGCGGGGCGTGTTTTGCTCTTCGCTGGGTTGAGAGCGTGCGGCTCGGCAGAGGAAGGTTAGAAATGTTGCCGAGCTTTGCGATGCGGACCGAGGTCCGTCTTTTTGCTGATTCTGATGAGTCTCCTGACCTATATTATATATAAGGCTGTGAGAAGGACGAAGATGGCTGTGTACCACAAATTGTCAATCGTCAATTGCTGTTTGCTGTTCACCCTGTTCTTCCTTGTTTCTTGCTCCGTGACCCGCCGTGTCCACGACGACGAGTTGCTGCTCGACCGCGTCTACATCACGGGCGACTTGGGCCGCGTGCCCGAATCGGAGCTTATGGATTTTGTCCGTCAGCAACCCAACACCCGAATCTTTGGCCTCTGGCGCACAAGCCTTTGCTTCTACTCTATGGTGGACGACACCGCCCGGACGCGTTTCGGCCGATGGATGCAACGCGTTGGTCAGAAGCCTGTGATCTGCGACACGTCCCAAATAGACGGCTCAGCCATTCAGTTGCGCCGCTATATGATCAACAAGGGTTACTACGATGTCGAGGTCTCGGATACGATGATTGTGACCCGCCCAAAACGTTGCGAGGTGACATATCGCATCAAGGCGGGGCGGGTATACCGCATCAATAGCTTATCTTACAGGGTGCCGTCCAACCACGTCGGCGAAGTTGTCCTTGCCGACACGTCTGGTAGCTTGGTCGCTGTGGGCGAGCCTTTTGATATTGGTGTGCTCATGCAGGAGCGGGAACGGATTTCGAGCAACATCCGCGAGCGGGGGTATTATGGTTTTGGCAAAGATTACGTCTACTTCGAGGGCGACTCTACTAATTTGGATCATGCCTTCAATTGCTCCATTGTGGTTGAGGATGCCAACGACCCGATCAAGAGTAAGCACGTGCCGCACCGCCGTGCCGTCATAGACAGCCTTGAGTTTGTTGTCAAGAAAAATGTGCCCGTTGGCGTGGCCGCATCTTCTGCTGAGGCGGAGAATGGCGATATGTCCGTAGGCGATTGTGTCGTCATGCACTACGAAGGCAGTCGCGCGCCCTTTACGCGGACGCTGATGAAGAGCTCGAGCTTCGTTGTCCCTGGCGACTTTTTCCGCCCTTCGGATAGCGAACTTATGCGCAGCCGTTTTGCGACACTCAAGGCTTTCCGCCAGGCTCAAGTTGTCTATGTCGATTGCGATTCGACGGCTGGGGCGGATTCCGTAGCTCACCTCAAGTGTGTGGCGACTCTCGACATGGCTCCCAAGCAGAGTTTCGGCTTCGACCTTGAGGGCACCAACTCGTCGGGTAACCTTGGCGCGGCTGTCAATGTGCGGTATACCCATGCCAATGTCTTCCGCGGTGCCGAGGCTCTCTCCGTCAAGGGGCGTCTTGCCACGCAACATCAGACTGCCGTGGGCGGCAAGAGGGATTTCTATACCTTCGAGACGGGCATCGAGGCCACGCTTACTTACCCGTTCATGATGTTCCCGGGCTCGTCTCTCCATTTCTATAAGTACCATAACCCGAAGACGCTCTTCTCCATCTCTTTCGACTACCAGAGGCGACCCGAGTTTACGCGTAACGTCTTCGCCACCCGCATGACGTATCATTGGCGAGGCTCCAAATATTCCATGCACAGCCTCACGCCCATCGAGTTCAACGTGGTCTCCATCCCCACCATCGACCCCACTTTCGCCCGATATATCGACGGCTCGTATCTCCAATACTCTTATACCGACCACTTTATCATGTCGCTCGGCTACCAGTTTACCTTCAACCAGCAGACTGTCCAGCACAACCAGAGTGGCGTGTATCTCCGCTTTGGCATCGAGACCGCGGGCAACGTCCTTAGCCTGCTCACGAATAAGCAAGATCCGCCCGAGGGCTTCAATAAGATTTGGAACATACGTTTCGCGCAGTATGTCAAGACCGACGTGGAGCTTCGCTACCAGTCTGCCGATATCTTCGATAATATGTATGTGGCGCGAATCTTTGCCGGAGTGGGCGTGCCATATGGCAATTCGGTGATGCTGCCCTACGAGAAGAGTTTCTTTGTTGGTGGCGCAAACTCCATCCGCGCTTGGCCTGTCCGTGGTCTCGGCCCGGGATCTAAAGTGCCCGATTCGGCTTTGCGTTTCCATAACCAGACGAGCGACATCCGCATCGAGGCCAATGCTGAGTACCGTTTCAAGATAATATCGGTTCTCGAGGGCGCCGCCTTTGTAGATGCCGGCAATATTTGGGCGCTCAACCGCCACTACAACGATCCCGAGGCTGTCTTCACGTCCGAGTTCTACAAGCAGATAGCACTTGGCGCAGGCCTCGGTCTCCGTCTCAATTTCAACTATTTCATCTTCCGTGTAGATGCCGGCTATAAGTTGCGCGATCCGGCCGAGGAGGGTAATAAGTGGGTTGTCCGTCAGAGGTTCGACCCCGGTGAGATAGCTTGGAATTTTGCCATCGGTTATCCGTTCTGATTTTCTTCACTTTCGTTTCATCGCTGTGTGTATGATATCATTCCAACCCATATCAATCTTTTCTCGCCGTCGGCCGAGGGCTGGCGCGGCGGCTCGCCGTGTTGCTGTAGGCCGTCTCTTGTGTCTCCTGATTCTGTGCGCCGTCGGCTCCGTCGGGGCGTGGGCTCAGTGCTCGCTTGGCGGGCGCGTGGTCGATGGCGCGGATGGGCAGGGTATCCCTGGGGCGAGGGTCGCCGTCATGAAGGCGGATAAGCTTGTGCGCGGTGTCCCTACCAATGTGTCGGGTGCATTCTCTGTCGATTCCCTTGCGGCGGGCGATTACACTGTGCGTGTGTCTTTCGTCGGCTATAACTCTTTCGAGAAAAATATTACCCTTGTCAAAGGTCAGCCCACGAGGCTCGGACGCATAAAACTCTCGGCCGAGGACAGGCAGATTGATGAGGTCAAGGTTGTCCAGACTGTCCAAAGGCAAGAGCAGCGTGGCGACACCACGGTCTTCAATGCCGCGGCCTTCAAAGTCAATCCCGATGCCACGACAGAGGACCTCTTGCGCAAGATGCCCGGCATGCAGGTCAAGGATGGCCAGGTGACCCATGGCGGCGAGACCGTCAAGAAGGTACTTGTCGACGGCAAGGAGTTTTTCGGCTCCGATCCCTCCGTCGCTCTCAAGAATATCGACGCCAGCATGGTGGACAAGATCGAGGTCTTCGACAAGCAGAGCGACCAGGCGGAGTTCACAGGCTTCTCCGATGGCAATGAGCAGCGCACGCTTAATATACTTACCAAGATGGGTGTCCGCTCGGGATGCTTCGGCCGCGTATATGGTGGCTATGGAACAGACAAGCATTACGAGGCGGGTGGCAATGCCAACTTTTTCCGCGGCGACCACCGCATCACGGCTCTCGCGTCGCTCAATAACGTCAATTCCCGCGATGGCGGCGGACGTTCGGGTGGCGGCGGCAGCGACGGTCTGACCACGGCTGGCAATGTGGGTCTCAACTATAGTTTCGAGAAGGAAAACGCTTTCCGCGTCGAGGCCAATTATTTGTTCGACCACAAGAAGAACGAGAAGGAAAACTCCACCGAGCAAGAGTATTTCCAGACCGAAGGCCAGGATAGCCTCCACACCTACCGCAGCGAGAGCGAAAGCCAGAGCCGCAACAATAACCACCGTGTCGACATGAGAATGAAGTGGACCCTCAACCCCAACAACTCCCTCTCTTTCGACCCCAACTGGAGCTGGAGCGGTAGCAATTCCGAGAGTGCCAATATGGGTCTCGACCTCCGCGACTCTGTGGCATACCAATCTACCGAGCAACTCTCCGGCTCACATTCCTCAAGCTATTCCTTAGGTGCCAGCCTCACGTGGCGCCATAAGTTCAGCGTCCCCCGCCGCACCATTTCTCTCGGCGCGTCCGTCTCCCACAGCAAGTCCACTTCCGACGGATCGTCGCAAAACCTTCGTTCGCAGCAAAATGGCAAGGGCGAAGTGCCCAATACGGATTCTGAAGGCGGGGTAGGGGATACCCCCTCTTCGGGCACCACCGACAGCACCACTCCGCCCGATAAACCCGACGGAGGCGGCAACCAAACTCCCGAGTCAGCTGACATCAAAACCCTCGCGACGGCTCAGCAGTCCGACAACGACAGCCACTCGCTCAGCGTAACCAGCCGACTGATTTACACCGAGCCCATTGGCGATAACCTTGCGCTGCAGGTCAACTACTCGCCCTCTTACTCTCTGAGCTCCAACGACAAGCGCGTGAGTGCCGATTCGGTGTCCGTGGCATCGAGCCTCTCGGATGTCAGTTTCTCGGACTATCGTTTCTCAGCCCTCTTGAGCAATAAGAAGGAGAGCCGCTACCTTGTCCACCGTGCTGGCGTGGGACTCCGTGCCTTCAGTGGCAAACGTTTCAAAGCGGCGGTGGGCATCGACGTGCAGAAGTCTATCCTCCGCGGCGAGCAGTCTTACCCCTATGAGTTCGAGACGGACCGCTCTTTCTTCTCGCTTATGCCATCGGCCGAGCTCTCCATCTCTGCCGACAGGCGTTTTAACCTTCGCTTCAAGTATCGCACGAGTTCGAGTGCCCCGAGCATCAGCCAGTTGCAAAATGTGGTGGACGTGTCCAATATCCGCCGTTATTCAGCGGGCAATCCAGACCTCGCGCAGAGCAATACGCATCAGCTGCGCCTCCATATGGCGGCTAATAATACCGAGACGAGTCGTTTCTTCTTCCTCATGACGAGTGTCTCGTTTACTAATGACTATGTTGGTACGTCCACTGTTATAGCATCTGCCGATTCGGTTGTGGCTGAGGGTGTTGTGCTCCCAGCCGGCACTCAGTTCTCGAAGCCCGTCAATCTCGATGGCTACCTCTCGGCCATGGCCAATATGACATTCTCCACGCCAGTCAAGTGGCTTGGCAGTAATGTGTCGTTCTCTTTGGGTGCCAATTTCCAGAAGACGCCGAGTTATTACAATGGCGCATTGCTGAATAACCGTACCTATTCTGTGAGTGGCGGCATCAATATCGGTAGCAGCCTATCCGAGAATCTCGATTTTAATGTCGCGTACAACCCCTCTTATAATATAGTCTCGAGTACGCAGACTGCGGCCTCCAACTACAACTACTACCGCCACTCGCTGCGGGCCGACCTCAACACCCTCTTCGTCAATCAGCACCTGGTCTTCAACACCTCCCTCGCCCACAACTATTCCAATGGTATGGGCGACGGATTCGATGCCAACTACCTTACGTGGAATGCCGCCATCGCCGTCAAGTTCTTGAGCAACCGTCAGGCCGAGCTACGCCTCCGCGTCAATGATATCCTGAACAACAGCCAGTCCTCCAGCCGCTCCATCCAGGATGCGTATATCCAGACGAGCTCATCCAACGTCCTCCGCCGCTACGCCATGCTGACTTTCTCGTATAAGTTCAAGACCCTTGGCGCAAAGGATGAGAATGTCCGCGACTTCCCCGGCGGACGCGGAATGGGACCCGGCGGTCATGGTGGGCCGCCACCGCGACAGGGAATGTAAGGGGGCTGCCAATGTAATGCTCCGCAAGCAATATGACGGTTACCACTTTAGCCGCCGATTAAAGGGCGTTTATAATCCCTACAGCATCCTGTGCGCCTTCAATGAGATGTTCATGTACAACTATTGGTTCAAGACGGGCTCTCCCTCCTATCTCGTGAGGCTGCTCGAGTCGAGCCATGAGAACATTATGGAGCTTGTTGGCAGATATTACCCGACAGAGAGTTTCGACGATTACAAGGCCGACAGTCAGACTCCGCTGCCAATGATATACCAAAGTGGCTATTTGACAATCAAGGAGTTCAAACTCAAGACGAACTCCTACTTGCTTGATTTCCCAAACGACGAGGTCAAGCAAGGTTTTATCACTCTGCTGGCGAATAACTATCTCCGCTCTACTACTGCACCCGAGTCGTGGGTTACGCAAGTTGTCGATGCGCTCGACGATGGAGACACCGAGTCTCTCCATCAACTTTTCTCCTCGTTCCTGTCCAGCATCCCGTACGGTGTTCGGCAAAAGAATGAGCGCGAGAAGCATTTCCAATATACTTTCTACCTTATTC
>CAVILU010000027.1:0-18663 GCA_963643535.1 bacterium
CCTCTGCGCAGTATTGTCTGAGGCAGCCAATGCGGCATCTGACCCCAAGTCACTCGTCAAGGGTGGCATCACTATCGTCGGCATCCTCGTCATTCTCGGTGTATTCTGGGCACTTGGCGACGACACCCCTCTCCAGCTCGTAGGCTATGAGGGCGACGAGAACCAGGGCGCATGGTTGAAGGTTTCCGACATGGGTATCTTCACCGTCTATCTCGCACTCGCAGCCGGCGTTATCTCTATCGTCGTTTCCGAGGTTTACAATCTTTTCAGGTAGAAATTGCCATAGCTCCCTTGCCCACCCGCAAGGGTATGCGAGAGGGCTAAGCAAAAGAAACCTAAGTAAAAAAACTAAGTAAATTATGGGAAACAAGAAAGAAACGCCAGACGTCAATGCGAGCTCCACAGCGGATATCGCGTTCCTCCTTCTGGTCTTCTTCCTCGTCTCGACGACCATGACCTCCGACCTGGGTCTGAGCCGAATGCTTCCTCCCATCGCCCCGAAGGACCAGACCGACGCGCCCATCATCAAAGAGCGCAACGTCTTCATGGTGCAGCTGAACTACAACAACCAGCTGCTCGTCCGTGGCGAGTGGATGGAGAGCGTAGACCAGCTCAAGGCGAAGGCCAAGGAGTTCATCGCAAACCCTTACGACGACCCCACCTTGCCAGAGAAGACCGAGACTGAGATCGAAGGCATCGGCATGGTTCGAGTATCTAAGGGCGTCATATCTCTTCAGAACGACCGTGGTAGCGAGTACCAGGCATACCTCAAGGTTCAGAACGAACTCCAGGCAGCCTACAACGAGCTCCGCGACGAATTCGCTAAGAAGCAGTTCCACAAGAGCTATGAAGATTGCTCCGACGAGGAGAAGGATGCTGTAAAGAAAGTCTATCCTCAGAAGATTTCCGAGGCAGAACCTAAAAACTACAAGAAGTAATGGCAGTCATCAGAAAAAGCAAGAAAAAAGGGCAGTTCAAGGTCAACACCTCTTCGCTTCCTGACATCGTGTTCATGCTTCTGTTCTTCTTCATGGTCGCATCGAACATGAAAGAGGTAACACTGATAGTCAAGGTCAAACTGCCTGAGGCCACCGAGATCACCAAGCTCGAGCAGAAGTCTCTCGTTAGCTACATCTACGTTGGTAAGCCAGTCCAGAGCAAGAAGTACGGCACCGAGCCGCGCATCCAGCTCAACGACTCCTACGCCACTGTAGACGGCATCGAGGACTACATCCTCCAGGAGCGCGAGAGTCTCAGCGAGGCCGATCGTCCTAAGATGACGGTCTCCATCAAGGCCGACTCTGACATCCAAATGGGTACAATCACCGACATCAAGCAGGCTCTTCGTAAGGCGCAAGCCCTCAAGATCAGCTACGCTGCCCGTAAGGCTGTCACGAACTAAAAATATTTTTTCCAAGCAATGCGACGATGGTCCTGTCTCGAAAGAGATGGGACCATTTTCAGTTAACAGTGCACAGTTAACAGTTAGCAGTTAACCTGGTTTTCTGTGAATAGTTCACTACTCACTACTGTTGGTATTAGGACTTCCTTTACTCCTTTAGAAGAAAAGCCGCAAAGCTATCTGTCTCCCACACACAACACATTGCAAATTTTCGTGCTACAGAAACCATAACAGTGCACGCACCCGTTGGCGGGAAAACTCAACTGTCTACTCAATTAACAACACCTATTTTTCGAAAGCCGTCGCCGTTAGCTATAACCATGACAGACTGCGATTGATTGATTTATCAATTGATTAGTGCACAAATAAGGAGGCGAATAGTTAACTTTGCATATATGAGTTGAGTGGAGTGTATATTTATTCCACAATCGGCACATCAAAAGCATAATATGAGCAACATGAGCGCCGACGGCTATTGCCCGTCGCTTTTCAAATATCAACGTCAGGAGACCCGCCAAATCAAGGTGGGTAACGTATCCATGGGCGGCGACGCTCCCATCAGAGTGCAGTCCATGACCACCACGGATACCAACGACATCGCGGGCAGCGCAGAGCAAAGCAAACGCATCATAGCCGCAGGCGGTGAGATTGTCCGCTTGACGACGCAAGGCGAGCGCGAGGCAAAGAGCATCGGCGAAATTGGCATAGAGCTCAAGAGACAAGGCATCTCGACCCCACTCGTGGCCGACGTGCACTTCAACCCCAAAGCAGCCGAGACAGCCGCAGCACTCGTTGAGGCAGTGCGCATCAACCCTGGCAACTACACTGGCGAGGCTAAGCGTTTCAACAAAGACGCAGACAAACTGACCGACCAGGAGTGGCATGACCTCATTCTCGAAAAGCTCCGTCCACTCGTTGCCATCTGCAAAGAACACAACACAGCCATTCGCATAGGCGTAAACCACGGTTCGCTCTCCGACCGCGTAATGGCTAAGTACGGCGACACGCCCGAGGGTATGGTGGCCTCGTGCACCGAATACCTCGACGCTTTCGAGGAACTCAACTTCCGCGACATCGCCATAAGCATCAAGAGCAGCAACACCCGCGTGATGGTCGAGACGGTCCGCCTCTTGGCAGCGACTCTCCGCTCACGAGGCGAAGTGTATCCCCTACATCTTGGCGTGACAGAGGCCGGCAGCGATGCCGAAGGTCGAATAAAATCCGCCGCAGGCATTGGCGCACTCCTCAACGACGGACTCGGAGACACGATACGAGTATCACTAACCGAAGCACCAGAAGCAGAAATTCCCGTCGCCCGTACGCTTGTAGACCATTGTCAGCGACTCGCTACTGCTATGGCCGTAGAACCCGTCGACACAAAGAACTACTCCCCCTACACATATAACCGTCGCAAGACAGAGCAGATAGGCGCAATAGGCGGCACGATGCCACCCACCGTAATCGTAGTCGCCCCAAAAGCCGAAGTCACTAATGCAGACTCGACAATATCGAGCCTCACAGCCAGCAACTCGTACGTGCCCGTCACACTCGAAGAGGTCAAGGCCGCAGACTTTGCCAGCAAAATGGCAGGACGGAAAGACATCATCCTGATCGGCACACCCAAGAGCGGCAACACTATGGCCGAGCTACGTGCCATCGCGTTGGAACTCAGCAATAAGGGCATCAGTTTGCCACTTGTCGGATATTACAAATCGGAGGTCGGCGACAAGGCTCAATTCCAACTTGAAATGTCGGCAGACATGGGTGGGCTCTTCATCGACGGGCTTCTCGACGGCCTTTGCATAGAGGCGAGCAATATATCTGCAGAAGACGCGGCCGAGAGTGGCCAAATGCTGCTACAAGCGTGTCGCGCAAGGTTCGACAGGACCGAGTTTATCTCATGCCCCGGCTGCGGACGAACACTCTACGACATCCAGGAGACAGTGGCAAAGATCAAGGCCGAGATGGGCAATCTTGCCGGTCTGAAGATTGGCGTCATGGGATGCATAGTGAACGGAATTGGAGAAATGGCAGACGCCGACTATGGCTATGTCGGAGCCGGAAGAGGCAAAATATCACTCTATCGCGGCAAGGAAGTTGTAAGGAGGTCAATAGACCAAGCCGAGGCCTTAGACACTCTAAAACAGATAATTAAGGGCGACGGACGGTGGGTCGAGAAAAATAAATAAAATCCCGCAATGATTTTATTTGTCTTTCTGTGTAAAAATCACTAAAATTGGAAGTCGAAAACGCAAAATACGAAAATGAGTAAAACACTCTACGCGCTTGCAACCGCACTTGCAGGACTACTAGCTGCGCAAGACATATCGGCCGAAGAACTAGTCATCAAAGGCACGTACCAGGGTGAAAACATATACGTCAAGAACCCCTTCGCCCCTTCGGGCGTGGGTTTTTGTGCATATGAGGTCACCGTTAATGGTATGATTACTACCGATGAGATCAATTCAAGCGCTTTCGAGGTAGACCTTAGCGTCTACGGCCTCAACATAGGCGACGAGGTAAGCATCGTCATCCGTTACAAGGACGACTGCACCCCTATGGTCCTCAACGCCAACGCCCTCCAGGTTCAGAAACCTGCCAAATTCTCATCCGTCAAGGCAACCGACGGCACTCTCACCTTCACCACTACAGGCGAGACCGGCCCACTCCCCTTCATCATTGAGCAATACAGATGGAACAAGTGGGTTAAGGTCGGAGAGGTCAAGGGCAAAGGCCACAACCAGCCAAACACTTACGAGACCAAAGTTCGCACGCACAGCGGCATCAACAAGTTCCGCGTGCGCCAAACCACAGCCAACCGCAAGGCGCAGTCTCTCTCGAAAGAGGCCATCGTGACCTCAGAGAAGCCTCTCGTAGAGTTCAAGGCAACCAACACAGAGATTACTTTCAACAGTGAGACCCTCTACGAAGTCTACGACCAGTACGGAGGCATCGTATTCAAGGGCTACGGGCAAGCAATCAATATCTCCACCCTCGCCAAAGGTAAATATTACCTCAATTACGATAACTCGCAAGGTGAGTTCACCAGGCGATAAAGACGAGGACGAGACTACCTCACCGCAGAAACAAGTCGGGAGCCTGAAAGATGTGGTTTTCCCCGGCAGAGAAAAAAGAAGGGTTAAAATAGACAAACGCAGAGCGGTGTTCGCACGAACTCGGCTCTGCGTTTGTTTGTTCAGAGCAAACGGGGACAAACAAAGAATCAATACACAACCATGAAAGGCATCATACTGGCTGGTGGTAGCGGCACAAGGCTCTACCCCATAACCAAGGGAGTATCCAAACAACTCCTGCCGATTTACGACAAGCCGATGATCTATTATCCTCTCTCGATCCTTATGCTCGCCGGGATAAGGGAGATCCTTGTCATATCCACGCCAGCCGACCTCCCAAGCTTTCGCCGCCTCCTCGGTGACGGCTCAGACTACGGCATCCACCTCGAGTATGCTGAGCAGCCAAGCCCAGACGGATTGGCACAGGCCTTTATCATTGGCCGCGACTTTATTGGCGATGATAATGTTTGCCTTGCCCTTGGCGACAATATCTTCTTCGGCCAGAGTTTCGACCAAATGTTGAAACGTTCTATCGAGGCTACAGAAAAGAGAGGCGAGGCCTCAATTTATGGCTATTGGGTAGCCGACCC
Source organism: bacterium (assembly GCA_963643535.1). Lineage (GTDB taxonomy): Bacteria > Bacteroidota > Bacteroidia > Bacteroidales > Marinilabiliaceae > W3P20-009. The sequence continues at coordinate 5,067 of CAVILU010000027.1, forward strand.
CGAGAGGTATGGAGTGGCAGAGTTCAATGATGATGGCAAAGTCGTATCCATCGAAGAGAAGCCTACGCGACCTAAGTCGAACTACGCTGTAGTCGGTCTATACTTCTACCCCAACAGCGTAGTAGACATTGCAGCAACGCTCAAACCATCAGCTCGCGGCGAACTTGAGATAACTTCCGTAAACCAGACATACCTTGAGCAGGGCAAGCTCAACCTGCAGAAGCTGGGACGAGGATTTGCTTGGCTCGACACTGGTACGCATGACTCGCTCTCTGAGGCCTCGACATTCATAGAGGTGGTAGAGAAACGTCAAGGACTCAAAGTGGCATGCCTCGAAGAGATTGCCTACCACAACGGATGGATTGACAAGCAGACGCTCCTCCGCCTCGCAGAGCCGATGAAGAAGAACGAGTATGGCAAATACCTTATTCGCCTTGCCGAACGCGGATATTAAAAAGAGAACTGAGCATAACAGCACAACAATAAGACAAGCAAGTGAACGTTATAAAGACAGCCATTGAGGGCGTAGTAATTATTGAGCCCAAGATCTTTGGCGACAGCCGTGGATATTTCTACGAATCGTATTCCAAGAGGGATTTCGACGCTCAGGTGCGCCCTGTTGATTTTGTGCAGGACAACCAGAGCATGTCTTCTTATGGCGTAGTACGCGGTCTGCATTTCCAGCGCGGAGAGCACGCACAGAGTAAGCTGGTGCGAGTTATCCAAGGGACAGTGCTCGACGTGGCAGTGGACGTGCGAGTCGGCAGCCCCACGTTTGGCCAGCACGTGGCTGTAGAGCTCTCGGCCGAGAACCATCGTCAGTTCTTCGTCCCTAGGGGATTTGCACATGGTTTCGCAGTCCTCAGCGAGACGGCTATTTTCCAATATAAATGCGACAATCTCTATTGCCCCGAGAGCGAAGGCGCCATTGCTTTTGACGACCCGGCTTTGGGCATCGACTGGCGCATCCCGATGGACAAGGCACTTCTGAGTGACAAGGACCGCAAGCACAAGAAGCTTGCCGAGGCAGAGGGCCTTTTCGACTACAACGTAGACCTCTACAAGAAATAAACCACAAAAGGGAAAGTCTTGATGAGCAAAACAAGATATTTGGTATTCGGCGCAAGCGGAATGCTCGGTCGCAGAATCATTGAGCGCCTCCACTCACAGAAAATGAGCGGACAGGCAAAGGCATTCGGCCTCACATCAGAAGATTGCGACATAACGGACGAAGCATCCGTCAAAGAGACTGTCGAGAAATACCGACCTGACGTGATAATCAACTGCGCAGCCTACACAGCGGTAGACAAGGCAGAAAGCGACGTCGAGACTGCTGACAAGGTCAACCACATTGGCCCCGCCAACATAGCAAAAGCAGCGGCAGAAGCCAAAGCTCTCCTCATACACGTCTCGACAGACTACGTATTCGACGGGACAGCCTCGGAGCCCTATACCGAGGACATTTCCACATCGCCCATCGGAGTCTATGGCAAGACCAAGCTCGACGGAGAAAAGGAGATAGCAGCCTCGGGATGCAAACACGTAATTGTCCGCACCCAATGGCTCTACGACAACGAAGGTAAGAACTTCTTCCTGACCATGTTACGCCTCTTCGGGGAGAAAGAGCGACTAAACGTAGTGAACGACCAGACCGGTTGCCCGACATACGTAGTCGACCTCGCCAAGGCACTTGTGACGATATCATTGAACTACAACGGCCAGGACGGCGTATATAACTACTCATGCGAAGGCGACTGCACATGGTATGACTTCGCCACAAGCATAGCACAACTTGCAGATGCCGAGACACGTATATACCCCGTGACTACCGCCGAATACCCTACCCCAGCCAAGCGTCCCGCCTACTCCGTACTCAGCAAAAAGAAGATTGTAGAGACCTTCGGAGTCAAGGTCCGACATTGGCGCAAAAGCCTCAACAAGTGCTACGACTGTTGGGCAAGGAGCGAAGAGTAGCCGACCAACCACAGTAGCCGACCAGAGCACCACTTGAAAAAGCCCACACATTATGGCAGAAAACGCTTACAGAAAAGAAGAGAACGAACAGGCATGGGCCGCATGGCAATGCCTGACGCGAACCAACGTCAACCTGTTCCTGACCGGCAAGGCGGGAACGGGCAAAACCACTTTCCTAAAAAGGCTGCAAGCGAGCAACATAAAGAGCATGGTGGTGACTGCGCCTACAGGCGTGGCGGCCATAAATGCGGGCGGCGTAACACTGCACTCCTTCTTCCAAATAGCTCCCGGAACGTATACACCCGACCAGCCCCTGCCATTGGAGCGTAATATCCGTGCGAGCAAGATTAAGGTAATCCGCAGTCTGGACCTACTCGTTATAGACGAGGTCAGTATGGTACGTGCCGACCTTATGGATATGATAGACATGAGGTTGCGCGAAATAAGGCGATCGAGCCTGCCATTCGGTGGAGTGCAATTGCTGCTTATTGGCGACCTTATGCAGCTGTCGCCAGTGGTGACCCCTGACGAAGCAGAGACATTGCGCCCCTATTACCCCAATTTCTATTTCTTCTCGAGCATAGCCTTGCAGAGGACTCAGTTCTACACCGTAGAGCTCAAGAAGATATATCGCCAGAGCGAGACCTCCTTTATCGATATCCTCAACCAAGTCCGCACGGGCATCATGACAGAGGAGGCCCTAGAGAAACTCAATTCTCGCTACATCAGAGGCTTTGCAGACAAAAAGCAAGAGGGCTACATCCGCCTCACGACCCACGTGAACAAGGCCGAAACCATCAATCAGGAGAGGCTTGAGAAACTCAAGGGCAAAGAGAAGTACTACGAATGTAAGATAGAGGGCAAATTCCCGCAAAGCATGATCCCAACAGCCACAACTTTAGGGCTAAAAGTTGGAGCACAGGTAATGTTCATCCGCAACGACCATCAGGAGCCCCGTCGCTACTACAATGGAAAGATAGCTTGGGTGAAAGAGTTTGAGGACGAAAAAGTTACCGTATCATGCGAAGACGGGACTACGATAACCGTGCCCTACGAGACATGGGAAAACGTAACGTACGAGACGAACAAGCAGACGGGACTTGCCGAGCCTAAAACAGAAGGAACATTCCAGCAGATACCGTTGACCTTGGCATGGGCAATAACCATCCACAAGAGTCAGGGCCTTACATTTGACAAAGCCATCATCGATGCCGGGCAATCATTCTCGGCAGGCCAGGTGTACGTTGCCCTCTCGCGTTGCCGCACATTTGAGGGCATGGTACTCGCCACACCTATCACCGCCAACGCCATCAAGACCGACCGCGAAGTCAACACGTTCTATTCGGAGAACGAGAAGAAACAGCTGACCGAAGAGGCCATAGACTGCTTTGCCAACAACTATGCGCTCACGATGGTAGTGGAGCTCTTCACATTCAGGGACATAAGGGATCAGATTGCCCGAATACACGCAATGTTGGAGCGCGACTACTATGGCAAATACGACAAGTGCATAGCCAACTTGCAAGAGATATTGCAGGGCGAGGCCACGAGCATAGTGAACATAGGCGACAAGTTCGCATATCAGTGCCGCCAAGAGCACGAGGCCACGCAAAACATAATGAAGGCGGAGGAGCTAATGAAGCGCACAAAAAAAGGCGCCGAATATTGCTTGGCAAAACTTAAAGCCATCCTCGACAGCACGTACGCCAACGCCAAGATTGACCTCGGCGACGCCGCTGACAAACGCAAACTGAACAATCTGCTCGACGCCCTCGGCCAAATAGCCAACGTCAAACTCGCCGAACTTGACGCCGTAGCCGCAAAAGGCTTCAGTCCCAATATCATAATGCAGGCCAAAATCAAGGCCATAGCGCAAGAGGCAGAGCCATCGACAGCCAAAAGTGGAACCTCGAGCACCGGCAAGAGCGAATCTTACCACAGCGCCGAGGCCAACGAGGTCGTCAACAAGGACGTTTACACAGCCCTCAGCAAATGGCGCAAGAAGAGGGCGGCGGAGATTGGCAAGCCGAACTTCGTAGTAGCATCCAATGCACTGCTTTTCGCCATCGCCGACGGGTTGCCACTGACAAACAGGGAGTTGCTCAAGATAAAGGGTATGGGCGAGGAGAAACGCAAGAACTATGGTGACGACATTCTTGAGATAACAAACTCATTCTTCAAGAAAGGCGTACGCCCCGTCCCCGTGAATGTCGAAGCCGCGAAAGGCAAATCGGCAACCACTGCCGCCCGCATATCGTCTAAGGAGCTTTCACTCGAAGCGTTTAAGAGACTGGGCTCGGTAGACGCCGTGGTCAGAGAGCGCGGATTTACACACAGCACCATTCTTGGCCACCTCATTGAGTACGTGGACAAGGAAATCACTATTGAGCAGCTGATGGGCGAAGACAGGTATAAAAAACTGGTAGCCATAGTGAAGAAGATGCGCGAGGACGAGAGGCCCGACAGCAAATTCTACGAGAAATATGACTACAACGAGTACCGATATGTACGCAACAAATTAGGCAAGGATTGAGGCTCGCGAGCGGCTGAGGTTTTGAAATCAAAGGGATAGAATAGCCATTTTGTCCCTTTATGGTATTATATTTGCGAATTGAAACCATTATTGCACAAATAGCAAAAGAACATGCCAGAGACAGAGAAACAGCTCCGACTGGACCAGCGATACCTAGCCATGGCGAGGATATGGTCGCTGAACTCCTACTGCGTAAGGCGGCAGGTGGGTGCTTTGATGGTGAAAGACAAGATGATAATAAGCGACGGCTACAACGGTACGCCGTCGGGATTTGAGAACCAGTGCGAAGAGGGCGACAAGACCAAGGCCTACGTCCTCCACGCCGAGGCGAATGCTATATCGAAAGTCGCAAAGAGCAATAACAGCTCAATGGGCGCCACGATGTACATAACGGCTTCGCCATGCATCGAGTGCGCCAAGCTCATAATCCAAGCCGGGATAAGCCGAGTTGTCTATTCCGAGGACTACCGCAGCGACGACGGGCTGAGCCTCCTCCGCCGTGCGGGCATCGATGTCGAGAAGGTCGAGGAGACCATTATAATCAAATAAGGAACAAGAAGATATAATTTTCTGGAGATGAAAAGTGCAACGAAAAACTGCTGGATTCTCGTGCTTATAGTGGCCGCCGCATTGGTAGGCCTCTTCCTTGGCAGGAGCGCGGGGAAGAATGCTGCTGAGAATGAGATAGCTCAGCGACTCAGCGACGGCAATATGTTTTTCGGACTAGGAACTGGTCAAGAGGGCAAACTCCAGACCATAATGGACCTCATAAACCGTTGTTATGTAGACGAGGTGAACATCGACTCGATGCAAGACGTCGTGATACCAATGATGCTCAAGGAGTTGGACCCGCACTGCATGTACATCCCGCGCAAAGACGTGGAGAAGGTGGCCGGTGAGCTCAAGAGCAACTTCGGAGGCATTGGTGTACAGTTCAACCTTAGAGACGACACCGTAAGCGTCGTGAGCGTGATATCCGGCGGCCCGTCTTCGGCACTTGGCGTATTGCCAGGCGACAAGATAATCAAGGTAAACGGATATGACTTCACTGGCGAGTGGATGACAAACCAGACAGTGCTGGACTCGCTTCGCGGCGAGCTTGGCACTAAGGTCAAGATAACCGTGCTCCGCAATGGCGGCACGACAATCGACTTCGACATCGTACGCGACGAGATACCGCTGAACAGCGTCGTAGCGGCCTATGAGATTGCCAAGGGCGTCGGCTATCTCAAGATTGACAGGTTTGCGGAGAAGACATACGAGGAGATGCTTCAGGGCATAGCCAAACTCAAGTCGCAGGGTTGCGAGAAACTCATTGTGGACCTGCGCTCAAACTCGGGCGGATTACTCAATGTGGTCCAAGCAATGTGCAATGAATTCCTCGAACGTGGCGAAATGATAGTCTATACCGAGGGCACGCACCAGGCACGTCAGGAGAGTCGCGCCGACGGCACTGGCACCAGTCGCGACATGGAACTCGTAGTCCTCATAGACGAATTCTCGGCCAGCGCGAGCGAGATTTTCGCAGGCGCGATGCAGGATAACGACAGGGCACTCATCATAGGCCGACGTTCTTTCGGCAAAGGCCTTGTGCAGAGCGAGATACCATTACAGGACGGTTCTGCAATGCGCCTTACCGTAGCGCGATACCACACTCCATCAGGCCGTTGCATTCAGAAGCCATATGACCATGGCGACGACGAGCAATATTATGCCGACTTCTCAAACCGATATAAGTCCGGTGAGCTCTTCACAGCCGACAGCATCAAGACGGACACTACTCACATATACCACACAGCCAAGGGCCGCACGGTCTACGGCGGCGGCGGCATTGTACCGGACATCTTCGTGGCCTACGACACGGCCTCGGCATCTAAATACCTCTACGAACTGCGCGCCAAGCGATTCATCTACGACTACGCGATGAAACAGGTAGAGACCGAGCGCCCCAAGCTTAGCCAAATGAGTATGACGGACATGGTCCACAGCCTCCAGAAAAAGAACTACATGGATGGCCTTATGACCTATGCCGCATCCCATGGGCTCGCACGCCCCGCAAAGCTCGACAACAAGGAACGCATGATCATAGAGAACGAGGTTCGCGCCTACATTGCCATGTCGCTCAACAGCGACGGCGGGCTCTACCCACTCCTGAACTGCATGGATCCCGTGGTTGAGCGCGCTCTGACGGAGCTCAACGCCAAGTCGCTTTACTAACGAAGATTGCCGCTCGTGATAAACCAAGAGGCGATAATAGCGCGGTGGGGACTCGTAGGCATATTTGCCCTTTGTCTGCTCTCGGCTACGCTACTCCCCGGCTTCTCTGAAGTGGGGTTGGCGGCACTTGCAGCGGGTGGAGTCTATAGGGCGTGGACGCTGGTGGGCGTGGCTTCTTTGGGCAACTGGCTTGGCGGCGTCATTACGTATGCCACGGGTTGGTGGCTCGGGATGGAGAAGCTTGTTGATTGGTTCGGCATCTCGGCCGAGAGCGTGGCCGGGGTCGAGGCATGGGTGGAGAGCTATGGCTCGCTTTGCGGACTGTTGGTCTGGACTCCTGTGATTGGAGACCCGATTGCGGCTGCTTTGGGCTTGGCGCACTCACCTGTTGTCGGCACTTGTGTACTGATGTTCGTTGGCAAGGCATTGCGATACGTCTGCATCGTATTTGTCGTGGACAAAGTGGCAGCCTTCGTAAGGGAGAGACAAACACACACAAACAAGATAGAAAAATAAGCATATTATGTACGACTATCTCATAGTAGGAGCCGGACTCTTCGGTGCCGTATTCGCCCATGAGGCCCGTAAACACGGAAAGACTTGTCTCGTAGTGGACCGCAGGGACCATACGGGCGGCAACATACATTGCGACAACATAGAGGGCATCAACGTCCATCGCTACGGCGCTCACATCTTCCACACCTCCAACCGCGAGGTATGGGACTACGTGACGAACCTTGTAGAGATGAACCGCTACACCAATTCGCCCGTGGCGAACTATGAGGGTAAACTCTACAACCTGCCTTTCAACATGAACACGTTCCACGAGATGTGGGGCGTAGTGACTCCCGCCGAGGCCGAGGCCAAGATTGCAGAGCAGAGGCGCGAGGCCGCAGAGCGTATGCAAGCCGAGGGCGTATCGACCCCGCGCAACCTCGAGGAGCAAGCCCTCATGCTCGTAGGTCGCGACATCTACGAGGCCCTCATCAAGGGATATACTCAGAAGCAGTGGGGCCGCAAGTGCACCGAGCTGCCGGCCTTCATCATCCGTCGTCTGCCAGTTCGCATGACTTTCGACAATAATTACTTCAACGACCTCTACCAGGGCATCCCCATCGGTGGCTATAACGTCCTCACGGACAAGCTCCTCGAAGGCATCGAGGTTCGCACAGGCGTGGATTACATCACCAACCGAACCGAGTTGAGCGTCATTGCCAAGAAAACCATCTACACGGGTGCCATCGACGAGTATTTCAACTACAAGTTCGGTCATCTTCAATATCGCACGGTAAGGTTCGAGACCGAAATTCTCGACATGGCCAACTACCAGGGCAACGCCGTAGTCAACTACACCAGCGCCGACGTACCTTACACTCGCATCATCGAGCACAAGCACTTCGAGTTTGGAACACAGCCCAAGACTATCATATCCCGCGAGTACTCCACGGAGTGGCAGCCCGGCATGGAGCCCTACTACCCTGTCAACGACGAGGCGAACAGTCAGATGGCAGCCCAATATGCCGAGCTGGCACAAGCACAACGCCACATGATTTTTGGCGGACGACTGGCCGAATATAAGTATTATGACATGGATAAGGTGGTGGCATCGGCCCTCACAACGACTCGCAAGGAGTTCCAAGAATAATAACAGGTACCACAAAAACTTCCTCTCACATTAAAAGCCAAACTAATGAGACTTAGCATATTAGCATTTGCCGTGATGGCGGCTCTGAGTTTCTGCACACCCCAAGCCAACGCACAAAGCTTGGGAGACCTTAAAGGTCTATCCGAATCGCAGATAAACAAGATGAAGAACGTCGACATCTCGAGTCTGCCAGAGGAAACTGTTAAGACTTACGCCGAGAAAATCAAGGCCGCAGGTATGAGCCTCGAAACGTTCCTCACCGAGGCCCGTAGCCGTGGCGCGTCTAGCAAGCAGATCACCCAACTTCGCCGTCGTTTTGCCCGCTATTTCAAAGGCGACACCGGATTGACCAATAACACTGTCAGCGTATCGGAGGAGTCGGAAGACGGAGAGATAATGCTCTCTTCGCGTACCATAACCCGCGCCCCAATTAACTTGGCAGACACTCTTGTCTTTGGTTATGAGGTGTTCAACCGCGACGGACTTACTTTCGATGCTAAGGCGAACCTCACTGTTGGTGACTCTTACGTGCTCGGCATTGGCGATGAGCTTGCCGTGGACGTATATGGAGCGACGGACCAGACTTACGAGGCTACTGTCGGTTCCGATGGTACAATCGTGATTCCGATGGTTGGGCCTATCAAGGTTGGCGGGCTCTCGATAGAGGAGGCTCGCAAATCGGTAATAACCAAGCTCAAGAGGATTCACTCGGACATTGGAAGTCAGAGCAAGGTTAGCCTTCGCGTCACTAACACTCAGCCTGTCACCGTAAGCGTCATTGGCGAGGCTCATATGCCTGGCACTTATACGGTATCCTCATCGTCGTCGCTCTTCAACGTACTATATCTCAGCGGCGGCCCGAGCATCTCGGGTTCTTACCGCGACATCCAGCTTATCCGTGGCGGTCGCATTATCGCCCATCTGGATATCTATGACTATCTGCTGAATGGAAAGAGCGATGCCAACCCCTCGCTTGCCAATGGCGATATCATAATGATCCCCACCTACGTCAAGCGTATTTCCGTAACCGGCCAATTTAAGCGCAACGGAATATTCGAGGCCAAGGAGGGCGAGACTATAGCGGACATTATCCGATATGCAGGTGGCTTCAAGCCCGAAGCTATGACGGATCACGTAGGACTCTACCGCGTGGGCAAGTTCACCACTGAGTATAAGGATCTTGCCGACCCAAGTAGTGAAATTGTAGTAAACGGTGACAAGATTAATTGCGGCGCAAAGAACACGGCCCGCGTAGATAATGCAGTAACCATCAAGGGCTCGGTCTTCGCTCCCGGTGTATTTGAATATACCGAAGGCCTCACCCTCAAGAGCCTTATCGAGAAGGCTGGCGGACTCACTGAGAACGCGTTCCTGCCACGTGGCGTAATCTCGCGATACAAGGAGGACTTCACCCTTGAGGCCGTCAACTTCAACGTGCTCGATGTCACCAATGGAGCTGCGGATGTTGCACTGAAAGCCAACGATGTGATCACCATCGCCTCTATAGACGACATGCGCGAGAAGCCCATTGTGGAGATCACAGGCAAAGTTGCCAATCCCGGCACGTTCACTTACCATGAAAACCTCACCCTCGGTGACCTCATAGTACTCGCCGGAGGCCTCCAGGAGTACGCAGCCCTGCCGAGTGTCGAGATTATCCGCAGAGTGGAGACCGACGACCCCAATAGCGACGCAAAGAAGATTGAGACCGTGACCATCACCAAGGACCTCTCCCTTGCCGATGCAGGCAACAACTTCAAGCTTGAGCCATTCGACATGGTCAATATCCATGAGACTTTTGCTGCAAACGTTGGTGGCTCAATTCAGGTGACGGGTGCTGTGGTTAGTCCTGGCACCTTTGGTCTCACCAAGAATACGATGCACGTGTCTGAAGTGCTGACACGCTGCGGTGGCTTCATGCCCTCGGCAAATATTGGCGGCACCCGAATCTTCCGCAAGTTCGTAATCTCGGACATAGAGCGCGATATCCGTATCCGCGAGTGTTCTCAGAAGAACGACACTGCAACATATTACCTTAAGACCAAAGACGACGTATATGAGTACGTGGCTTTCAACCCCGCCAAGGCTTTGGCGAATCCTGGTTCGGAAGCCGACATCTTGCTGCGCGACGGAGACATTGTAGAGGTCCCCGAGATGACGCAGACAGTCCGCGTAAGTGGTCAGGTTCAGAACCCGTCTAACATCGTCTATCAGAAGAAGTGGAGAGCCGACGACGTCATCGAAGCGGCGGGTGGATTTGCAGCAAAGGCGCTCAAGCGCAAGACTTACGTGGTGTATGCCAACGGCGAGAGCAAACAGACGGGCCATATACTCTTCTTCAGAAGGTATCCGAAGGTAGCTCCGGGAGCCGAAGTCATTGTGCCCGTCAAACCAGAGTCCACCATGAGTTTGCCTACCATTATCTCCATGAGCACGTCTATTGTCTCGATGGTGGTAGTCATTGCCACACTGGTTAAATAACGACGGCCCACACACACCACACAAAACGCAACACATATCAGTAGAATATGGAAGAGCAAAAGAATGGCGAGACGAAAGACTTCGACATCGTCTGGCTGATAAAATACTTCTGGGCTAACCGCAAACTCGTCTGCAAGATTGTGGCCGCCACAGTGGTTGTTGCCATTGTCTTGTATTTCTGCAAGCCCAAGGTGTTCACGAGCGGGGCCTCTATTTTGCCACTCTCGAGCAGCACTGCTAAGTTGGGCAACCTGTCGTCGCTGGCATCTATGGCGGGCATCAACTTGGGTAGTGGAACTACGGACGAGATAACGCCCGACCTTTTTAGCGAGGTGGCAACCAGTACGCCGTCTCTCCTTGAGATTATGAACAAGCCCATGACGTGGACGGACCCAGAGGATACTGTGGAGTCGCTCTATTCGCACGTCAAACGCGACACTGTTCTCACCGTGGGCCGCGCCATAATGAAGTACACCATCCAGCTGCCATTTACAATCAAAGAGGCTCTCTCGAAGGAGCCCAAAATTGAGGCCAAACTGCCGTCGGACTCTGCGGACGAGAGCACCCCCCTTGTCATAGACAAAATCATGGTCGACTGCATAAAAGACTTGCAAGAGAGGATCTCGATTGAGGTGGACGAAGAGGTAAACATTGTACGCATCTCATGCACGGCTCAGAATGCGAAGCAGAGCTCTGAGCTTGCGCAGGCAGTGCTGACCCGCATTCAGGAGAGCGTCACGGAGTTCACCACCAAGAACGCCCGCAAGAACCTCGAATTCGTGCAAAAGCAGTATGACGAAGCCAACGAGCGATATCGCGAGAAACGCGAGGCTTGGTTCCGCTATAAGGACACGCACCGCAACGTCATTGAGGAGCGCGCCACGCTGGCCAACAACGAGCTCTACGAGGAATACAACACAGCCTATCAGATGATGACCTCGATGCAGACCGCCCTAGAGCAAGGTAAACTGGAGTTGGCAAAGAGCACACCAGCATTCTCTATTGTAGAGCCTGTGGTAACGCCCATCAAGAAGACTTCGCCCAAACTATTGCTCCACCTTATTGGCGGCTTTATCTTCGGAATAGTGATCTGCGTGGGTGGGATGCTCGTAATCTTGGGCTACAAACAGGTGTTCAAACCCGAGGAGTATAACGCCATATACGAAAAGTATATCGACGCTTAATCCCAAAACTGTAAATATTTAAACACACAAGGTTTTGCGAATCCACAATAAAGGTTCAAGAAGCCTTGTATATAGACGGATTAGAGCGGTAAATTGGCAATTAACGCTTAACTTCGCGAGCAAAGAGATGCCCAGGAGGGAGTCGGCGCAACCGGTGCCAAGCACTTCGCACCAGGGCAGAACGAAATATAAAAACAACACTACAAAAGAAGAAAATGGCAGAAGACGTTTTCAAGAAACTGGTCTCGCACTGCAAAGAGTACGGCTTCGTATTCCCCAGCAGCGAGATTTACGACGGTCTCGGCGCTGTATATGACTACGGTCAGAACGGTGTCGAAATGAAGAACAACATCAAGAAATACTGGTGGGACGCTATGGTCAAGCTCAACGACAACGTCGTGGGTATCGACTCCAGCATCTTCATGCACCCGACCATTTGGAAAGCGTCCGGCCACGTCGACGCATTCAACGACCCCTTGATTGACAACCGCGACAGCAAGAAGCGCTACCGCGCCGACGTCCTCATCGAGGAGCAGATTGCCAAGTACGACGAGAAGATCGAGAAAGAGATCGCCAAGGCACGCAAGAAGTTCGGCGAGAGCTTCGACGAGGCTAAGTTCCGCGAAACCTCGGCCAACGTCAAGGCACACCAGGCAAAGCGCGACGCCCTCCACGAGCGTTATAAGCAGGCCATGAACGCCAACGACCTCAACGAGCTCAAGCAGATCATCCTCGACGAGGAGATCGTCTGCCCCATCTCAGGCACCAAGAACTGGACCGACGTCCGTCAGTTCAACCTCATGTTCACCACCGAGATGGGTAGCACCGCCGACGGTTCCATGAAGATATACCTCCGCCCCGAGACCGCACAGGGCATCTTTGTCAACTTCCTCAATGTCCAGAAGACTGGCCGTATGAAGGTTCCCTTCGGCATTGCTCAGATTGGCAAGGCATTCCGTAATGAGATTGTGGCTCGCCAGTTCATCTTCCGTATGAGGGAGTTCGAGCAGATGGAGATGCAGTTCTTCATCCGTCCGGGCGAGGAGATGAAGTGGTTCAACTACTGGAAGCAGTATCGTCTCAACTGGCACGAGGCTCTCGGCATGGGCGACAAGAACTATCAGTTCCACGACCACGAGAAGCTCGCTCACTACGCCAATGCAGCCACCGACATCGAGTTCCGCATGCCGTTCGGCTTCAAGGAGGTAGAGGGTATCCACAGCCGCACGAACTTCGACCTCAGCCAGCACCAGCAGTACTCGGGTAAGAAGATTCAGTACTTCGACCCCGAGACCAACGAGAGCTATGTACCTTACGTTGTCGAGACCTCAATCGGTGTAGACCGTATGTTCCTCTCCATCATGGCAGGCGCATATACCGAGGAGCAGCTCGAGGGTGGCGACAGCCGCGTAGTCCTCAAGCTCCCACCCGTCCTCGCCCCCGTCAAGCTCGCCGTTCTCCCGCTCGTCAAGAAAGACGGCATGCCCGAGAAGGCTCACGAGATTGTCAACTCGCTCAAGTTGGCTATGAACGTACAGTATGACGAGAAGGACTCTATCGGCA
>CAVILU010000028.1:0-17689 GCA_963643535.1 bacterium
GAATATGCGTTTGAAGGTGAGGTCGGCTGTGGGCCTCAGATATATGCGTGCCATGCTTAATCTCCCTTTTCGACAAATATAGGAATTTACTTTTGTAATAGCCAACAACTAATTGTTAACTGTTAACTGGCATAAGAGTGCATCCCCCCCAGCAAAAAGTTAACCCCAAAATAAGTCATCAGCACACTGAGGAACGCCAACGCAAAGAACACATGCAAAGCCATAGGCCGCCTCAGCCCACCCGCAATCGACGAGTGCAAAGGCACGGCATACACCATCATGGTTATCAACGCCCAAACCTCCTTTGGGTCCCATCCCCAGTATCGCCCCCACGACTGATTGGCCCAAATGGCACCCACGAATATCCCCGCCGCAAGGCATGCCAAGGCAGGTATCAATATCGCGCGGCTGATCTCAGCCAAAGTCAAAATACGCTCCTCCCGTGCCGTCACGTCCCTCACGACAAACCGTATGGCGATAGCCGCCAACCCGTCCAGTGCCGTGAAGGCCAACAGCGAGTAAGCCACCATGACGAGGCACACGTGCACGCTCAGCAATGGCGACTGGAGGACAGGCATGAGGTTGGTGACCTGAGGGTTGCTCTCGCCAAACATCGAGACCATCATTGTCAGTCCCGCCATAAGGTAGCCAAAGGGCAATGCCAAGGCAAACCGATGAGTCGCGACAAGCGTGAACGCAATGACACACAGACTCATAAACTGCATTGTCTCATACCCGTTGCTGAGTGGCAGGTGATTGCTGATATACCATCGGAGCACAAACATCGCGAGGAGGTAAGCCCCCACTATGCCCAGGAATATAGCAAGCGAGGTGCTGAACATCCGCATGGCGCGGCTCGTTATCCCGCGTCCCCACAGATATGCCACGACGAAGAAGAAGAGTATGCCGATAGTCGTCAGTGCCATCGCCAGGGGCCGCGTCACGCCCATCTTGTTATACGTCTTCTCTGCCTCGAATTGGTTGTCGGAGGGCAGGTAGGGGCTGGCGTGCCCGTCGGCCGCTCCTGTGGCTATGAGTTGGAATGTGCGTATCTTCTGCGCCACTGTGGCCGCCTCGGCATCCCGTCCGCTGCTGAGCATCTGCACCGCGTCGCCAAAAATGCCGCGTACGAAGTTTGCCGTGGCGTCGCCTGTGCCTTCGGGCAGCTGGTCGGCGGGGCTGTACCATGCGAGGTGGCCCGTAGTGTCGGCTAGTGGGAATACCTTGAGCATCTCGCCGGCGAAGAGCATGCCTACTATGCTCATTTTCTCCTCGGCCTCCTCGAGTGCACGTGCCGCGCTGCTCTTCTCTCCGTGGCGTATGACGGCGAGTTTCTTTGCCAATTGGCTGTTTTTCAGATCGTCATACGAGGCGAGTGTGCCGCTTATGCCGAGCTCATGTGCTGCGGCTGTTTTTATGCGTATTATCTTGCGGCTCGTCCATTGCGGAGCTTGGAGTGTCCACCCGAGGAAGACTTGCTCTGCCGTATGGCCCATGTATGTGTCTCGGCCGTAAATCTTTATGGTGAAGTCGCGCGCCACGGTCTGCAGTGGGCATACGCGTCCGTTGTACATTGCGTAGAGATTGCCGTATTCGGCTGCTGTAGTGGCGCTTATCTCCTGTCTGCCATCCTCCGCTAGGGTGGGGGAGGGCAGTAGCGCAAGGGCTAAGGCTGCTATTGCCACCTTGGCGCGGAGGCTCGATATGGCGCGGCGGAATGTCTCGTTTGGCAGGACGAGGATGAGTATGAGCGAGAGGAATAGCATTGCGTAACCCGCATATGTTATGCCGATGCCCGCAGGGTCGTGACTTACGGAGAGTACCGTGCCACGGCTATCGGGGTCGTAGGACGATTGGTAGAACCGATAACCCGACTGTGTGGCTATGTTGTTCATGGATATCACGCCCTCCGTCTTCACATCGCCACTTATGAAAACCACATTGCTAACGTAGTCCATATGAGTCTCAGTGCCAGGATAATTGACAACCTTAAATCCCTTGAGCTCCACCGAGAAGGGCAATGCGGACTTCTTCCCATCCTCAGAATAAAAAGCGCTCTCCGTCTGCCCCTCGCGTATATGCATCATGCCCTGCTCGGCAAAAATATGAGTGGTGAGAGCCCCCGCCAGGATAAGCAAAAGCGCCGAGTGAAGCAGGAATACCGCCGGCCGCCTGACAAGCTTAGCCCTAAGCATATATGCCAACCCCGCCACGGCCAAGACAGCCCACAACGCTGCAAACCACCACGATGAGTATATATTCCCCGAGGCGAAGCCCATGCCCAATACCTTGTCGGCAATGGTGGCCCCGATGAGCACCACCACAATGGCCACGTAGGCTATGCGGATCGTGTTCTTTATCACGTTTTTCATCTCTTTGAAGTCTCTGTTTCGTCTCTCCTTTTACGCTCGCAAAAATACTCTTTATATCTATTCTATCTTATGTTCGGCGCAAATACAAACAAAAAGACACCCCGAGGAGCTTATCTCTCCCCGGGGTGCCATGAATAAATACAGTGTGTTTGGCGAGTGTTCTACTTGACGATTACCCTTTGGGCGATGTCCGCAGCTCGGACAATGTAGAGTCCGCGGGCGAGACCATCGATGTGGCCATTGCTGCTCTGTGCCATGACTCGGCCAGTGGCGTCGAATGCGGTGGCGATGTCGCCCTCTGCGAGGCCGTCTATCACTATTGTGTTGCCGACAGTGCGGATCTCGACAGCGTTGGCTACGGTGTAGTATGTGGCGTCGGTGTTAGGCTGCGGGGTGTAGGTGGCCGCATAGCCTACCTTGAGGCTTGTCACTGAGCGCGAGAAGCTGAGTTCGCCGGCGTTGTATGCCGCGATTACGGCTTTCACTATGTCGGATGGTTTCTGTGCCGTGGTGCCGGACTGTACGTAGCCCGTGGAACAATTGTCGTTGAAGGTGAGCATGAGTTCGCCGTCGCGGTAATACGAGATTGAGCCCTCGGGATTGTAGCTTACCGTCACGTAGTGGGTGCTATTGAGGAAGAGCTGATACGGGCCTTCGAGGCTCTCGGCTGCGATTGCTTTGGTGGCAGCGTCGGAGACTACCGCAAGGTGCTCATAGTAGTCTGTGCCGAGGTAGTGGAGCACCGAGAAGAGCATATGGTAATTGCCGTCGGCCGACGTGGCTATTACGTCCCAATCGGAGGTTACTCCGCTCATGAGGAAGCTGAGCGAGAGGCCGGTCTTCTCGGTAATGCCTGTGGCAATGGTTGCATCGGCATAGGTGACGGACGAGAAGTTGTCTGCCAGAATGCAGGATTCGTCAATGGGCAAAGTGCCAACGAGGTCGGTGGGCGAGTAATTGGCCGAGTAACCTACTACTACGTTGGAGACTGTGGCATCGAAGACGAGCGTGCCGGCGTTGTATGCCTCAATTACGGCTTTTGCTATGGCCGAAGGCTTCTGCGCCGTGGTGCCAGATTCTACGTAGCCCGTGGCGCTGTTGTCGCTGAAGGTGAGGAAGAGCTTGCCGTCGCGGTAATAGCTTACTGTGCCTTTCGTGGCGTCGTAGTTTACGGTTACGTAGTAGTCGCCATTGAGGAAGAGCTGCCAAGCCGCCTTGCCCTCTTTGCTCATGGCGGAGGTTGCAGCGCTGGATGCCGAGGCAAGGTGCTCATAGTAGTCCGTGCCACCATAGTGGAGCACGCTGAGGAAGAGTTTGTAGTTGCCGTCGGTGGTGTGGGCTATCTGAGTCCAGTCGGACGTGATGCTGCTGGCCAGGAAGCTGAGCGAGAGTCCTGTGGTCTCGGATACTATCACCTTGGGCTTCGATGCTAAGTCGGTGCTCGTGGCGTAGTGCGCGAGGATGGCGTTCGGGTCGAGGGGGATGATGTCGGCGAGCTGTTGCATTACGGCAATGGATGTCGTGGTGGTGCAAGATACGTTGCCGCACGAGATGGTCACTTTCATCGTGACTGTGGTGTTCTTGGCTGTGGCGGAGACTACACCGTCGTTGGTTATTGCGCTCTGGTCGGAGCTCTCGTAGGTGAGTGTCGCGCCTTTCCACGTGGTGGGCAGGATTACTCTGTTGCCTGCGAAGGCTATGGCGGGGATGCCTGCGTCCGAGATGGTTTTGAGTGCCGTGGCCACGGTGATGTCGTCGGCAAATGTCGATGTCTCGCTGCCTCGTTTGTAGCCCCAAAGGCTCTTGTCATATTTGTCTACAGACGTGAAGCAGAGGGTCGTGGCATTGGTCTCCTCGATGGTCTGGTTGAGGAGCACGCCGGTGTAGGTTTCGGTGGTATTGTTGACTTTGAGGGCCACGGTGATGGTTGGCTCGGATGTGCTGGCGGACCATGTGCCGGTGTATGCGCCCGATACTGTGCCGTCCGCATTGAGGCATATCACCTCTTCCTGTGCACAGACAAGGTTGGCGTAGTCCGTGCCGTTGCCATGGCGGATAATGCCGTAGTAACCAGCGATGTCGCTAGTTGCGAAGCCCGTAGTCCCGAGCGTCTCGCCACGGTATTCGAAGGGAGCGCACATAATGCGGCCGTCCGAGAATGTGAAGAGCTGATGCACACGCACTTGATGACCCTCAGTGCCGTCGTCGAATCGCGTGTGATAAACAAGGTACATCTTGCCGTCGGTGTCTACCACTGCCGAGTTGTGTCCCTGTGCCGCATATCCATAGTCCATGAAGCCCCAACGATAGTAGCTCATGAGTCGCGTGCCTACACTCTTGTTTGTCTGGCCGGCGTTTTTGCTGCCGTTGGTGCCTGTGAGCGAGTAGCGCGCGTCGTCGCCCGAGATGTCGGTATATGGGCCGGTGATCTTGTCGGACGAGAAGACTCGCATGTTATATCCGCCCTTGGCATTGAGCGCACCGTAGGTCACGAAGAGCCAATAGCGCCCGTCGTGGTACTCAATGTAGGATGCCTCGCCCGAGCAATGGTTGCCGCCCGCAATCTTAATGCCTTGGTACTCGTCGCTCGTGGCCCAGTTGACGTTCATCTTGCCAGTTGTCGCTCCGTCGGCGAGCTCGTAGTTTGTCTCGTAAGTATATGTCTTGTCGCGCAGGCCAGTGGTCTTGTCGAGTTTAATGAGGTATAGGCCGCCGAACCACGATCCGTAGCTCATCCAGAGGTCGCCATTCTCGTCGTAGGTCACGCACGGGTCGATGGCGTTGGTGCCGTATGTGTGGTTGCTCACGCTGTTGCGATACCAGTAGTAGCGGTCGGTGCTCGATGTGTAGTCTGCCACGTCGGTCTCGGATGTGTAGGTGTTCTTGTTGCCTAGTGAGTAGACCACGGTGCCTACGCGCGTCCAGTCGCCGGTGAGGCTTTCGGCCGTCAGGAGAACAATGGAGGAGAAGAAGCTGTCGCCATTGACACTCATATACATACACCATTTGCCCATGGCCTCGTTGTATATGACGTCGGGTGCCCAGAGGTTGCCCGACACGTCGTAGGTCTTGCTGCCGTGGGCCGAGTAGGAGGCGTCGGTGGCGAAGATAGTGGCGTAGTTTGTCTTGATGTTGTTGGTGAACTCTGTCCAGTTCTGGAGGTCGTAGCTCTTGGCCCATGCCATGTGACTACCGAAAATGCAGTATACCTTCTTGCGACCCGTGGCGTCGGTGGGGTATACTTTGCCGTCCGTTGCTTCGTAGCCTATCACTACCGATGGGTCGTGGACCGATACGCGTGAGGGCGTTGCGCCAGTAAACGTGTTGGCGTAGAGGGTGTTGGCCTCGGCCGTGGTCAGACTGTCGGCTGTGGCTGGGAGGGCCGCCATTGCCGATAGCGTCAGTGTGAGTAATAGTTTTTTCATTTATCTCTGTTTAGTTTGTAGTCGGTTCCTAAGTTTCGACAATGCAAATATCTTCTAACGTTTGCCCTCTGAAGTGTAAAATAATATTTAAAAGGTGCGCAATAATGTAATGAGTGTAAAAGCGCAAATCTCTCCACCTATCACTACTTTTAGGTATCCCGCCCTCGAAACCCACCACCAAAAATCACCCCTCCCGCCCCCGCATTACTCAAAAGTAGGTATTGCCCACACCCGCTACCCGCATTTTCTTCCAAAAATTAATCACAATTGGGTATTATTCGATAATCAGAACAAGTCTAAATTTGCATCCGTAAATGAAAGAAATACGGGCATACCTCCCGAAGACATTCAATGACAACGACAACTAACTTCTCTAAGTTCGGACTCCTTGCCGCCATGGCCATCATGGCAACGGCACAACCGACTTTCGCACAAAATCTCAACGACAACCAGCAGCGCCAGACCGACGCCACCACGGGCGCCACCCAGCGCAACGCCGAGCAGCAGCCCGCCCCCGAGCAAAAGGTCAAGGTCATGCCCAACTCCGAAGAGGCCGACCAATATACCAAGTTCCGCATCGGCGGCTATGGCGAGCTCGTGGCTTCATTCCTCAACTACGGCAAGAACCGCTACTACGGCGGCACAGATAATAGCGACACGCGTCGCACGATAGCAATGCCCCGTGTAGTCCTCGCAGGCGACTATAAGTTCAACGCCGACTGGAATCTCGGTATGGAGATTGAGTTCGAGGCAGGCGGCGTAGGCATCGAGCAGGAGCTTGAGCGCACCGAGAACCTTGAGTATGAGACAGAGATGGAGAGCGGCGGCGAGGTAGCCCTCGAGCAGTTCCACATCACTCGTTTCATCCGTCGCCCCTTCAATATTCGCGCTGGCCATATGATTGTCCCCATTGGCCTCACGAACTTCAACCACGAGCCTATCAATTTCTTCGGCACCTCGCGTCCCGAGGGCGAGACCACTATCATCCCCTCCACGTGGCACGACACTGGCCTCGGCTTCTTCGGCGAGTTCGGCGGCCGCCATGCGGTCTTTAACTACGAGGCGATGGTTGTAGCAGGTCTCAATCCTGATGGCTTCGGTCGAGATAATTGGGTAGGTGGCGGCAAGCAGGGCCTCTTTGAGGTGGATAACTTCTCCTCGCCCGCCTATGTAGGCCGACTCAACTGGACTGGCGTTCCTGGCCTCCGCGTCGGCGCGTCTATCTACTTCGTCAACGACGTTACCAAGAATGCCGATAAGGTATATAAGTACTCCAGCTGCGGCAAGAGCCACGTGACCATCTGGTCTTTCGACGCTCAGTACAAGAATCCGTTCGTAACGATCCGCGCCAACTACCTCCGCGGTAATCTCGAGAACTCCACCAAGATTTCGGCCGTGACGCTCTCCAACAAGAGCAGCTATCACCACGGCACCGAGCGCCCTGTGGCCGAGACCGCAATGGCCTACGGCATCGAGGCCGGAGCCAACCTCAAGAATATCTTCTACCGCGGCTCTCGCGGCCCAGTCTTCTACCCCTTCGTTCGCTACGAATACTACAACCCGCAGGAGTTCCTCGAGTCCGGCGGTCATGGCGATGCACGTTGCCAGGTTGCCAAGTGGACAGCAGGCCTCAACTGGTTCGCTCTCCCCAACCTCGTAGTCAAGGCGGACTGCACCACCCGCCACATCGGCACCAACAAGCCTTTCGGCTCTTCCGACTACCACAACGAGAACGAGTTCTCTATCGGCATTGCTTATGTCGGCTGGTTCTTCAAGAAGTAGAAGGCTTCCCAACTAAGAAAAAACGTTATTCTCAAATAACAATCCCATAAACACAAAAACAAACTTAACCTGATGAACAAGAAGTTCCTCTCTATCGCTGCCGTAGCTGCGCTCGCCGCAGTCTCCTTCACGGCTTGTGACGATGATGACGATGATGACAGTGTCGTTATCGAGTCTCTCGACATTACCACCTCTGGCGACGATGCCAACGTCTCCTCTTGGGGCAACTACATGACCGTTGTAGCTAAGCTCCTCTGCCAGGATGCCGGCACTCTCTACAAGGATTGGACTGTCAAGGGCGACAACATTTCTACCAGCTACGCTGACTACTTCAAGACCCTTCCCGCTTCTGAGTCTTTCGATCAGATTGTCGAGGGCTGCAAGGACATCGCAAATGAGGTAGGTGAGGCTAAGATTGGCGATCCTCTCAATTTGTGGAATGATGGTCAGTACAGCAACGCCGTTCTCGCCGTTGAGTCTTGGTACTCTTGGCACTCACGTGACGACTACAGCAACAACATTCTCTCCATCCGCAACTCTTACTACGGCTCGCTCGATGGCAGTGTAGCTGAGTCTTCTCTCTCTACTCTCGTTAAGGCTGTCAATGCTGACCTCGATACCAAGATTGTCAATGCAATCAACAACGCTTACGACAAGATCCAGGCTATTCCCCAGCCTTTCCGCAACAATATCAACAGCAACGAGGCTCTCGAGGCTCAGTCTGCTTGCGCAAGCCTCTACGAGACTCTCGACGATCTCAAGGCTGTAGGTGAGCAGCTCGACGCTACCAAGCTCGGTCAGGTTGTCGATGACTATGTAGACAATGTCATCCTTCCCACCTATACCAACCTTTGCGCCAACAACGGTGCTCTCCTTCTCGCTGTCCAGGCTTTCGCTAAGACTCCTAGCATCCTCACCATCGAGGCTTGCGCTGCCGCTTGGCTTAATGCCCGTCAGCCTTGGGAGACCAGCGAGGCGTTCCTCTTCGGTCCCGTTGCCGATCGTGGCCTCGACCCCAACATGGACTCTTGGCCTCTCGACCAGGATGGCATCGAGAACCTTATCAAGTCTGGTAAGTTCGACGACCTCGACTGGGAGGGTGAGTACGATGAGGAGAACGAGGAGATCGCTTCTAAGCAGGCTCTCCGTGGTTTCCACACTCTCGAGTTCCTCATCTTCAAGGATGGTAAGGCTCGTTCTATCTACTAAACCAACAAAATAGCGTATTTTCGCGCTTCGGTATGAGACGCACAGGGCGTTTGCCCCGCGTCTTTAGCCCGAAAACCCTATAAGTGAAGGCGGGAAGGCTTAGGCTTTCCCTCCTTCACATTGTGGTATAATATTGTTTTTGTGTATCATTACTACCTGACAATGAGATATTTGTCGTTTGCCGCAATCCCTCTCGCTCTCCTTTCGCTCTCGTCTTGCGAAGAGGATACCGAGGGTGTAGACGAATTCCTTGCCTCGCACTCGCGAGACCTAGAGAACTACTGTCTCTCAGCCGGCACATCCACTGTTTTCTACAACTCCTCCAAAGCCTACGACATCGACGCCGATTGGCTTTCGGGAACTTACGCTAAGCGTTTCCAAACCGGCAACCGCCTCTACGACAACGTCACCGACAACTACGGTCCCGTCTATGCCGGCTACTCCTGCGGCTCCTGCCACCGCAACGCCGGACGAACCTCTCCCGGCACGTGGAATCAGATTGGCACCGACGAAGACGGCACGCCAGTCTACGGCTCCGGCACCAATGGCATGTCCTCCATGCTCGTCTACGTGGCCCGCAAAAATGGCGTCTTCTTCCAAGGCTACGGCCGCGTCCTCCACGACCAGACCATCTATGGCGTGACCCCGGAGGGCAAACTCGAAGTCCGCTACGACTACGAGAAAGGAACCTTCCCCGATGGCCAGGAATATGAGCTCGCCCACCCCAACTACACCGTCGTAGACTGGTATAAGCAAATGTGGGACGGCGTACAAAATAAGTACGTGGACATCAAGCCCGAAGACCTCTTCTGCACAGTCCGCATCCCGCTCCGCCACGTCGGAATGGGCCAGATGATGGCCATAGACCGCACGGAGATCGAGAAACTAGCCGCGCAAAGCAACTACCCCGAGTACGGCATCTCTGGCCGAGTCAACTACATCACCGAGAAGGGCGTCACCGGAGTTGGCCTCTCCGGCAACAAGGCGCAGCACCTCGACCTCACCGTCGAGCTCGGCTTCTCCAGCGATATGGGTGCTACCAACTCACGCTACCCCGAGGAGATCTGCGAGGGCCAAAGCCAAATGACCGAGGGCTCTATGATGGGCCTCACCTACGACCAACTCGACGTCTCTACTGAGGACATGGAGTGCGTGGACCTCTATATGCACGGTCTCGGAGTCCCCGCCCGCCGCAAGGGCAGCACGACAACGCAAGTCACCCTTACCCACAGCGACGGCACCACCGAGACAATGACCGAGCGTGAGGCCGTAGAGCGTGGCGAGAAAATGTTCTACCAAGCCAAGTGCCACCTCTGCCACGTGACGACCCTCCACACCCGCACCCGCGGTGCGACGCTCCTCGCAGGCACCGAACTCCCCTGGCTCGGTTCGCAAACCATCCACCCTTATTCGGACTACCTCCTCCACGATATGGGATCCGAGATAATGGGCGTCGGCCTCAACGACAACTACACCAGCGGTATGGCCCGCGGCAACGAGTGGCGCACCACGCCTCTCTGGGGCATTGGCCTCCAGTATAAGGTCAACGGCCACACCTTCTTCCTCCACGACGGCCGTGCGCGCAACCTTACCGAGGCCATACTCTGGCACGGTGGCGAGGGCGAGGCCTCTAAGAACCTCTTCAAGAATATGGACCGTGCCGACCGCGAGGCTCTCCTCAAGTTCCTCGGTTCGCTCTAATCCCCTCCCTCAATCAGTGTAAATCAGATTTGATTTTTCAACCATAGAACACACACTAACAAGATGAAATCTTTATACATAGCCGCCATCGCGGCCCTCGCGTCACAAACCCTCATGGCCCAGGAGCAGCAGCCCGTTGTTGCCGCCCAGCCCCAAACATTCGATGCTGAGAACGGCGTCGTGACAATCGGCTCCGACCGTATGTTCCAGATCGAGAGCGCCGACAAGCGTTTCTCTTTCAAGCCCTACCTCATGATCCAGACCTCCGCCAACTTCAACTACTACGATGACGAGGGTCTCGACAAGGCTTATAACCAGGACAATGTAGCAAACAGCGGTTTCGCCATCCCCTATGCCGTCCTCGGCTTCACCGGCAAGGCTTTCGACCGCGTCACCTACAACCTCTCTGCCAACGTCGCCGCTTCGGGTGCCAACATCCTCCAGCAAGCTTGGTTCGATGTACATGTTGCCAATGGTTTTAATGTCCGCGTAGGTAAGTTCAAGACTCCCTTTACAAGCGCATACCTCACCACCCTCGGCGAGACCATGATGCCTATCCTCCCCATCTCGCTCACCTCGACCGTCATCATGCCCTACTCCCTCAATGCCGTCAATCCTAAGATCGGCACGGGCTTCGACCTCGGCGTTATGCTCCACGGCAATATCGGTTGCCCTGCTTTCGGCTATGAGGTCGGCTTCTTCAATGGTAATGGCTCGGGCTCCAATAGCGCCACCAAGACTTTCTCCGACGATTGGGGCATCCCCTCGCTCCTCTACGCCGGCCGCCTCTCTTGGCATCCCTACGGCACCATGCCACGCACCCAGGGCAACGCCAAGATGCTCAATGAGAACAAACTCGAGATAGCCCTCTCCGGCAGCATCAATGTCGAGAGCGAGAGCGAGAGCACCAACGACACCCGCGCCGGCTTCGAGTTCTCTTGGCTCCACAAGCGTTTCTTCCTCAGCGCCGAGGCGTATCTCATGCATGTTGGCTTCACTGACCGCCAGAAGATCGACGAGACTTATAACTTCTGGGGCGCATACGTCCAGGCAGGCTACTTCGTAGGCAAGAGCTGGCAAGTTGTTGCCCGCTACGATTTCTACGATCGCAACGGCTCCAACACCGACGGCATCCTCAACACCCCCGCCGTCGGCTTCAACTACTTCATCCGCAACTCGGGCCTCAAGCTCTCCGGCGTATATCAGTTCGTCGGCCGCACTGGTCATAAGACTCAGCTCGACCGCGACAACGACGACCTCGGCATTGCTAAGCAGAGCGCCTGCGTAATGCTCCAGTACACTTTCTAATCTGAATTTCATCCACTAGGAACGAGTTTGCATCTTTTCTCCTTCCGGCTGTCCCAAAAATTCCGGTTGGCAGTGAGACGGCACCCTCAAAAGAGGCGAGGTGTTCTATCTAAGGCCGCAAGCCTTAGGCTACCGAATACAAAGTCTTTATCCCTAGTCCCTATAAAACAACACTCTACATTAAAATATGAGACGTGTTTATCTCCTACTGACGGCATTTATCTCTGCCCTCCTCTGCGCCTCTTGCGACGATGGCAGCGTTACCGACCCCGTCTACGTAGACAACTCCAAGAAATATTGCGCAAGACTCACCGGCACTTTCCACGGTCTCGACCAATGGGGCTCCTCCGCCTATCAGGTGGTCATTGCTGGTTTCAACGATGATAGCCGTTACTCCGTAATCCAGAAGAATTTGCCGTCCCGCGCAGATAAGGCTACTGCCGACACTGTTCTCCTCGCCGGCATCCCCGACGGCACGGAGCACGTAGAGGTGGCTGTGGTTGATATCCTCCGCCAGCGCATAGCAACTCTTTATTCCGTTGATATTGAGGCGGATCACGATGCCGCTGATACTATCAGTCTCGACCTCGGCACTTTCGACGTTAGTCCCTTCGGAGCAGTCAATACCGCCGTCTTCCACGGCTCGGGTACCAACTGCGTCATGTGCCACCAGGGCGATAAGCCCGCAGCCGGCCTTAACCTCGCTGCCGCCGATGTTTACGATCGCCTCGTCAACGCATACTCCGCCAAGAGCACAGACTCCCTCCTCGTGGCTCCCGGCGATGCCTCCCAAAGTTTCCTCTATCAGGTTATTACCTCGGGCAGCACCTCCCTCCACTACTCCCACCCTGGCATCTTTGTCGAGGAAGACGTCAAGTACCTCCCTGAGCTAGTCAAGGACTGGATAGACGACGGCGCCAAAAACTAGTCCCCGTTCCCGTTCGCGGGGTAATGCAAACTGTTAACTGTTAACTGTTAACTGCTAACTGTATAAATGCACAACTTCAAGAAATATAATTGGGATGACCTCGGTGTTAGTGCCGAGCTCACCTCTTTTGCTCCCGAAGGCGGCGTCGGTGAATTCCACGCCATTCTCCACGTCGAGCCCCGAGGCGAGATGTTCCCCGAGCAATACGCGCGTCTCCTCAAGGCCGAGGCGGCTCTCGCAAAACTCGATGTCCTCCAAGATGTTAGCGTAGTCTTCAAACGCTACTTCCTCTCCGACGCCACCAACCAGGCGCCCCTCATGACAGACTCCGGAGATGTCTCCGTCTCATTCATCCAGCAGCCGCCCCTCGACGGCAGCAAAGTGGCCCTCTGGGTATATATGCAGAAGGGTGTCGAGATGCATGCCGACGAAGGTGGCGTGATTGTCGTAGACCACAACGGCTACCGCCAGCTCTGGAAGATGGGCATGACCACCAATATCGGCGACTCCGCCCAGCAGACCACGGCACTCCTCGAAAACTACGAAGCCTCCCTCGCCCGCTACGGCGCCACTATCGAGGCCAACAGTATCCGCACGTGGTTCTACGTACGCGACGTTGATATCCAATACGCTGGCATGGTCCGCGCCCGCAAGGAGAACTTCGAGGCCAACGGTCTCACACCCGAGACCCACTACATCTCCTCCACTGGCATAGGCGGCCTCCCTGCCGACCCCAAGGCCATAATCCAACTCGGCACATACTCCCTCGTAGGCTTTGAGCCTCAGCAACAAAGGTATCTCTACGCTCTCAGCCATCTCAACAAGACTATCGAGTACGGCGTCACCTTCGAGCGCGGCACCCTCGTAGAGTACGGCGACCGTGGCCATATCTACATCTCTGGCACGGCATCTATAGACAACAAGGGCAACGTCCTCTACATAGGCGACATCCGCCGCCAGACCCTCCGCATGTGGGAGAATGTAGAGAAACTCCTTGAGGAGGGCGATATGAACTTCGACGACGTTATGCAAATCGTTGTCTACCTCCGCGATATGGCCGACTACGACATCGTGAGCCATATGTTTGCCGATAAGTTCCCCAATACGCCCTATGTTCTGACCCTCGCACCCGTCTGCCGCCCCACATGGCTCATAGAGATGGAGTGCATTGCCGTCAATAAACGCCACAATCCCCAATACCGCGACTTCTAATCCAAGCGGCATTGGCACCAGACTAACAAACCACCATCCCAGCCCCCGACACCTAATATAATAAGGTGTCGGGGGCTGCATTATGTTTTACAAATTCCCACTCTCTCCCAGTGTCTGTGCAAATCAAGAAAAAGCGAAGCGAAAATCAGTGCCATCTTACCCCCCCCGAAAAAACGCATTCAGTGTAAATCCGTGAAATCTGTGGACAAAAAATCTGCGGACAAAGAAAGCCGTGGACAAAAAAGACAAACGCTTGGAAACCGCCTCAAAAAAATCAATCCACCCCATAAAACACTCCATCCACTGATTTTTATTAAAAAACACAAACAAAACGCTCCTGTTCGTTTTTATTTTTAAACACTATTCTCTACCTTTACACCGCTTTGCGAAAACGTTTGCGCCCTATTTGTCCGCTAAACATCACGCCAAGCACTTATCAATAACTCATTAATATATACCACAAATATGAAGAAACAACTACGCAATTTGGCTTGCGTCGTCTCTGCTCTTGCCCTCGCCCCCGCTATTGGCGCGGCAGCTCAGACGTACACAGACCTCGAGACTTCTATCACTTGGACTGTCGGTAGTGAGGAGAATGGCACAGTCTCTGCCGATGCCGCCGATGCCGTCTCAGCCGCCACTTTCAGCTACGGCTCGGACCTCTCTCTCTCTACTACTACTGCCTCTAAACTCAATGGCCTTTGGGGCGAGGAACTCCTCTCCAATGACATGGCCACTTGGTTGGGTAGCACTGGCAATGCAGGCAACGTCGAGGAGGATATGCTCGAATTTTATGTGAAGGTTAAGTCCGGCCTTACCTTTACCCCGACTTCCGTCTCTTACAATGCCGTAAAGAATGGCACCGACAACGCCTCTTTCTCGTGGAGCTATGTGCTTGGTACCAACGATGAGAGCGAAATCACTGTGGTCTCTAAAGACGACATCAAGCGAAATAAACTGGGTAGCACTCCCGCTCTTGGCCACACAGAGACCATCTCTGCCGAGTCTGGCGCACGCACCTTCGCTTTCCGTATCTACGTCTCTGGTTTCGGCTCTGGCAAGAGCTTCAGCCTCTCTAATATCCAGATCAATGGCAAAATCAATGGCACCGAGACCGTAAGGGCTTTCACCGATTTCAAGGTTGATTTCCGCACAAATCCTTACACCGTCTCTAAGCCCGAGACCGCTGAGCTTCCCTCTGGCGTGTCAATAAATGGTACTTTCCATGATGGTCAGCATGGCTATTCCAATA
Source organism: bacterium (assembly GCA_963643535.1). Lineage (GTDB taxonomy): Bacteria > Bacteroidota > Bacteroidia > Bacteroidales > Marinilabiliaceae > W3P20-009. The sequence goes on from CAVILU010000028.1 coordinate 15,190, forward strand.
CTGTCGTGACTGTCCCTGTCGATGGCCCCGTCAAGTTTACCATTGGTACGTGCGGCTATGGCTCGAAAGCTACTGTTAAGGACGCCGATGGCAACATCCTTGCCACTATCGACACCAAGACCGCCGGCTGCGACTCCAACAGCGACACAAAGAAGTTCGTAACCTGGACCTACAACGTCGAGGCTGCCAACACTCTCACCATCGACCTTGGCTCCTACTGCCCCTACTTCTATGCTGAGGCTTGCGACCTCCTCCCCGACTACACTGTACGTTATTTCAACTCCGACGGTAAGCTCATCGGCCAGGAGAAAGTACAGGGCGGCAGTGCCCTCGCTTTCAAGTACTCCGTAAGCGATGTTACTGTTGCCGACGGCAAGGCTTTCCGCGGTTGGTTCAATTCCGACAAGTCCACCGGCTCTAAGGTTTCCGAGGGTGTCTCCGTCCAGAAGAACACCAACCTCTATGCCAAGGTTACCGACATCGAGACCGTAAACTCCACCTCCCGCTACATCTACGACCTCACCAAGTCCAACTTCTACGACGAGGACCACGAGGCTATCAATATGGCCAACGGCGCTTGGCATGACTCTACTCACGGCTGGCTTTTCAACAATGGCAGCACAATCTCTATCCCCGTCGCAGGCAAGGCAGTCATCACTCTCGGTCTCTGCAAATATGCTAAAGGCAACACTGCCGTAGTTACCGATGCTGCTGGCAAAGAGGTCACTACCTTCAATGATGCTGTCGAGACAGACGGCACCGAGTTCACCTTCCAATACTCTGGCGAGGCTACCACTCTCACCATTACTTTCGCCGGCACGGCATACGTCCACAAGATCTCTATCTTCAACGTCAAGGATTTCGTCACCAAGGACGAGGCCACTGGCTACTACATCATCCCCGCAGGCGACATCAACAGCTTCCTCATGGCTCTCGCTGATGCCAACACCACTGGCAACGCCACCATCTTCCTCCCCGACGGCACCTACGATATGGGCGAGACCGTTCTCACCACCATCTCCGGCAGCAATATCTCCATTGTTGGCCAGAGCATGGACAACACCATCATCGTCAACAGCCCGCTCGTAGAGAATGAGGGCATCGGCACTACCGCAACCTTCTACATCACCGGCTCCAACACCTACTTCCAGGATCTCACCATCCAGAACGCTCTCGACTACTACTCAGCTGGTTCCGCCGGCCGCGCTGTCTGCATCCAGGACAAGGGTACCAAGACCATCTGCAAGAACGTCAAGATGCTCTCTTACCAGGATACCTACTACAGCAACAACAACTCCGGTAAGTACTACTGGGAGGATTGCGAAATCCACGGCACTGTAGACTACATCTGTGGTGGTGGCGACGCTTACTTCAACCGCTGCCTCCTCGTCAACGAGAGCCGCAAGGCTAGCGAGAAGAACGGTGAGGACGTTATCGCTGCTCCCTACACCGACGGTTCCGAGTGGGGCTACGTCTTCAACAACTGCACCGTCGAGAACCTCGCCTCCAATTTTGCTTGGGCTCGCGCTTGGGGTGGCAAGCCTCGTGTAGCTTTCCTCAACACCACGCTCAACCAGCCCGACGAGATCCAGTCCGACCGCTTCAAGACCGCAGGTATGAACGTTCCTGCAGACAAGTTCGTTGAGTTCAATACTCTCGATGCTAACGGCAACGTCGTCTCTCCCGCTTCTAACCAGCTCACCTTCACTAAGGACAAAGCCTCCAACACCATGGAGACCATCCTTACCGCCGACGAGGCCGCAGCTTATGCTCTCGACAAGGTCTTCACCGACTGGACTCCCGCTGACGACGCCGCACAGGTTTCCGTCAAGGCCGAGGTCACCGAGGACGCTCTCACATTCACTTCCGACGCTACCTACTTCGCTGTCTTCCAGAACGGCGAGTTCGTAACCATCACCACCGACAAGACCTACGCTCTCAACGGTGCCGATGCCGAGACATTCTCTGTCCGTGCAGCCAACGCCCGTGGCGGTTTCGGTGAGGCTTACAAGGTTGGTGGCAACTCTGCCATCAACTACATAGATGCAGCCGATGCCGAGGTCCTCTCTACCTCCATCTACGCTCTCAGTGGCGCTAAGCTCAATGGCCTCCAGCGCGGTGTCAACATCGTTGTTCGCACCCTCTCCAACGGCACCACACAGGCTGCCCGCGTTATCGTGAAGTAAACACCAGTACCTTCACCCGCAAAGGGTGACGTGCAAAAACAAATATCGCCGGCTCGGGGATCTCAACTCCCCGGGTCGGCTTTTTGTGTTCCCTCTTGTCTTGTGAAATTTAACACTTCGTATTCCGAGAAAGTGGCATTTCTGCAACTTTCTCGGAATAGACTATGATTGTAAAACGAGATTTCTATCTGCAGCAGCTCATTTCTGCGCAGCAAAATGGACTTATTAAGGTAGTGACGGGGCTCCGCCGAAGTGGTGAGACTTATCTGCTCTTCAACCTCTTTAGGCAGCACCTGATAGACGATGGTGTGCCC
>CAVILU010000029.1:0-17455 GCA_963643535.1 bacterium
GATAAAATATCCGAGGAGAACGACCGTTTGATTGCTGAGGAGCAGAAAGCGGGCAAGAAGAAGGAGACGATATCCTCCACCAACGAGGCCGTCATCAACGCCAAAGCCGCGGAACTGGGGCTCGAACTGAACTATTACGAGACGAGTAAACTAAAATATCGTTACGTCGTATTCCACCTCAAGCACAACGTCCGCCCGCGCTTCCGCATCGACAACGCTTCTCCACAGGTTATAGCAAAGTTCCTTGAGATTGTTGCGAACCTTGCGCAAGCCTTGGACGCATGCCCCAAAGACATCACTTTCCTCAATTGTAAATAATATATTCACGTAAAAACCCATGATCTACCTCACAACCAAAGAGCTCTCGACAACTCTCGACCGCACACCGCGCACACAGAATATTATGCTCGTCGGCAAACACGGCATCGGCAAGAGCGAAATCCTCTCCAAGTACTTTGCCGACAAGGGCGTCAAGGTCGTTACCCTCTTCCTCGGCCAGATGAGCGACCCGGGCGACCTCATTGGCCTCCCTTGCCGCGACGAGGCCACAGGCCGCACCAACTTCATGCCCCCATACTGGTTCCCTACGGACGACCAGCCCGTTGCCCTCTTCCTCGATGAGCTCAACCGCGCCCGCCCCGAAGTCCTCCAGACTATTATGGACCTCGCCCTCAACCGTCGCCTCGCAGGCCGCAGCCTTCCCGAGGGCAGCACCATCATCTCGGCCGTCAACGATGGCGAGGAGTATCAGCTTACCGACCTCGACCCGGCCCTTGTCTCACGCTTCAATGTCTACGGCTTCCGCCCGACTAAGGACGAGTGGATGCTTTGGGCTAAGGCTCAGAAACTTGACGATCGCGTTGTCGATTTTATCAATGAGAATTCTGATTGGCTCGATGGCAACCCTCTCGACCGCAAAAATGTAGATACCGGCCTCGAGAAGACTCCCGACCGCCGCGCCTGGAAGAAGGTCTCCGACATCATCAAGAGCCGCTCGAGCCTAGACAATTCGGACTCAAAGATTATTGCCGGCATCGTAGGCGCCTCCGCTGCCAGCAAGTTCCTCACTTTCGCCAAGGACGATCATGTCCTTTCGGGCGAACAGGTTCTCAACGATTTCGATAAGGTCAAGACGACCATCTCGAAGTACAAGGTCCACGAGCTCAGCATCGTCAACGACTCCATCTTTGTATATATCGAGACAAACTACCCCACAATGGATGCCAAGCAGGCCGCCAAGGTCGCCAAGGGATTCTCGGCATACCTCACACTCCTTACTCAAGGCCAGCGCAAGGAGGCTCTCGCCGAGTTCGTCAATACCTACAACTCCGGCACGTACTCCTACGTCCCCGCTTTCGTCGGCCTCAAGTGTCCCGATGCCCTTGTTACCATCACCAAGTTCATCTCCGAGCTCTAAGTTCCGGAGACTCTACTAAAGTTTTACGGTATGGATAGCATAGAAGATTTAGCGGCTAAGCGCATCGAGGAGGAGGTGCTCAAGAAGTGGTTCTTCTCCGAGCCGGCGCTCCACACCATAATGTGTACCCACGACCGCGTCCCCAACCGCGACATCCTGGTGCCCGTCCGCACGGGCCGCGGTCGCGTGGAATACAATCCCGAGCTCATTGTCTCCCAGTCGCCTAATTCCCTTGAGCGACTTATGCGTGCTGAGATGATCCGCATTCTCCTCAAGCACCCATATGCGCGTCAACCCGAGGCTAGTGCCAAAGCCCGCCTTACGGCCAGCAATATAGTTCTGAGCGACAATTACGACGATTTCGCAAAAAACAATTACGACAAGGCGGCGGACTTCGAGTTGCCCCAAGGTCAGCACTTCGAGTGGTACGCCAAACGTCTCACTCAACAAGACAATGCGTCGGGCGGAGGCGTGAACGGCAATTCGGCTGGCTCCGGTAGCCAAGGTAAAGGCGGCGGTGGCGGAAATAGTCAAAACCAGCAGCAAGATGGAGGCGGCAACAGTCCACAAAACAACCAGCAAAATCAGCCCCAAGGCCCGACTAAGGAAGAGAGGGCTCTCAGCCAAGTCGGCCTTTGGGAGGAGGATCAGTTGCGCCAGTGTGAGATAAATGAGAAGATTCAGAGCATGCGCAGTTGGGGCTCAATTCCCGCCGGTCTCCAAGAGAAAATTATAGCCTCCACACGGGCTGAGGTGGACTATCGTAAAGTCCTCTCGGGCTTCCGAGCGTCCACTATCTCCAGCCGCCGCAGCCTTACGCGCATGAGGCCCAACCGCCGAACGGATTTCCAAAATATGGGCTCGCTTTATAAGATGCGATCCAAGATCCTTGTGGCTGTGGACACCTCTGGGTCGGTCTCAGACGATGAGCTCGGTAACTTCTTTGGCGTGATAAACAAGTTCTTCAAGCATGCCATAGAGTCCGTCGACGTGATATGTTTCGATGCCACTCTCCACGGCGAACCCGTAACTTTCAAGAAGGCCTCAAAAATCGTAAAGATTGAAGGTCGTGGCGGAACAGATTTCCAACCCGCCTTCAACTATATGAGTGACCATCCCGACTACGATGGCCTAATAATGTTCACCGACGGTCATGCTCTCGTCCCGACATTCAAGGGCAAGAAGTTCAAAGTGGTATGGGTTCTCACTTCCGAGGATACATATAAACAATGTGCCGAGGGCCTCCTGACGACGGGCCGTTGCTGCTACATCGAGTTTTAGCAATACGCAAAAGCACTTAAAAAAAGGCGCGGGCGGGGTAGCCATTATGACTACTCCGCCTGCTTCTTTTATGTTTTATTGGCTTAGCTCGGCGCGTCCACCTTCCTATTCCGACCACTCGCCATAATTCATATTCTCTGCGTCCTTGACGGTCAGGTAGGTGTAGCCCTCTTTTTGTATGTCGTCTAATGTGTGGGCCATGGCTATGGCTCTGTTTAGGTCGGCCTCGAAAGTGTCAAACCGCAGCCGGGCGCAGATGAATTTCTTGCCCACCAAGAGTTGAATCATGATGAATTTCTTCTGACGCAGGAAGTTGCACTTGTAGCCCTCATGCTTGACTTTCATCCTTGCTACGCTCTCGAACGTGTTCAGTTCGGTCGTCTTTACCTTCTTGGCTTTCTCATGTCTTTCGATTTCCGCGTCTATGGCTGCGAGGTATGTGCTTTCGTTCTCCTGCCAATCGCGAAGCGTCATGCGTATGCCGTCGCCAATGCGGGCTAATTGTTCAAATGTCCTTTTTATTGGCTTCTTTTCTTCTCCATACGAATTGGGCTCTATTAGCGGCAGCTCCGCACCGATATATCTTTTTGACGATGCGGAGAACGACATATATCGTTCGTTGCAGAAAAAACGGAAGGTGAGAGCCTCTGAAATCCTGTATGCGTTGTTGCTCCCTTGGAGCGGCTTCAGCCCGTCGGCCTCAATTCGCCCTTTGATGACACCTATGTCACTGTCGGTGTCGATGTTTAGCGGGCAATGCGTGGTTCTGCAGTAATGGTCGTACCCGACGTCCTTGATGTCGGGGCTGTTGTATAAGAGTATATTGAGGACGCATATGCGTATAGCTTCCTCTCGGAAGTCAAGATGGTCGCTTCTGTGATATTCGCTGTCGATCTGTCTCTTTATCGCACTCACCAAAGACCGGACGGTCTTGCCGCCAAAGCGTAATTGGTCGTTTCCCTTTGCCGCCATATTCTTTCACGCTATATCTTTTTAGAATTCGTTTGCGCCCTCCCAATTCAAGGTCATAGTCTTGTCCGACTCTGTTGCTTTTAGTCCTCCGTCTCCCATTCTATATCGCCCAGGTAATCATTGTCGATATGCACGTGCTTTGTTTTGACGATGTCCAAAATCGCGTGCACCGTATTTACCGCGTCCTCAAGTTCCTCCTGGAAGTTGTCGTGTGATATCGAGATGGATAAGAATCGGTTTTCCAATTCCTCGTCCGTTAAGCGTATGAACAGTGTCGTGTGTTTTTTGCCATCTTTGACTGCGAAAGTCAGTCCCTCTTCCCTCATTCGCATCCTGACGATAGCCATATTTGTCATCTCTTGCGCCATTGCGATTTTGTCCTTCCGCTCCGCAAATAGCAAGGATTTGTCAATCTCTTCTTTGTACGTGTCGTAGTTCTCCTGCCAGTCTTTCACGGTCTCCAAGAAATCAGCTGCGACGGTTGCCCCTGTCCTTATGTTGAGGACTGTAAATCCGCAGGAGTTATTGCCTATGCCAATGAAGATAACGCGGCTTTGCGAGTAGATTGGGTTTCTGATAAATAAGAAGATGGGTATATCCCCTTTCAGCGTGTATATGGCAAATGCTTTGCGGTTATACTGATCCTTCTTGAGAACTTCTGCCATCTCTGGCATTGTCCATATGATGGCAATTGGCGGACATCGCTTCTGCAAATGGTGTGTATATCTTGCCCAATTTAGTATTGGAGAACTTTCCCTCTTCAAAGAAATTGTCCGGAAGCCGGCAGTCGTAATAATATCTTCCTAATCCGGCTAATTTGATGCTGCGCTTCTCCATCATTTTGCCTACGAAGCAGTTCACTAACATCTGCTGCCGAACCGCTTCATTTACTTTGCTTTCGCCCCTGTATTTCTCCGCATCCCTCAGGTGCTGTGTTGCCGTTTTATTGCCGAAACGTATATATATGTTTGATGCCTTTAGATGTTTTGGAATATTAGAATGTTTCCTTTGTGCTCCAAATGTAATATAAATGGTTTGCGTGTCTCCTCGTCACGCGAGGAATAACCGCCCCAAAAGGCTCTGAAACCGCAAATTGTTTAACGCAAGTACAAAGAATCGCCCCGTTTTTGTTTAATCCATTAAACAAAATGGACGAAATATTCTACAGTCTTTTCCCAGTCTCTGTACTTTGAGGATCCTACCCCTATCAATATGTCGTCAATATTTTTCAGTGCGTTCAACACTGGGCGTATTCTCTCGACGGCTTTATCCAACTGATTTACGAAGTCTTTGTGCTCCAACTTTATGGACAAATAACTTGTGTAGCCGTTGTCTCCGATGCTTATGCGAAGTATGGTTTCCTTTTCACTCTCCTCACTAGTTTCGAACGCCCAGCCCTCTTGCTTCATCTTCACTTTTATGACGGCGTGGCGGGTCGTGGCTTCAACCTTGGCTTTCTTTATTTCTTTGTTGTGGGCTTCTATAGCGTCTTCTATCGCCCTCATGTATTCTTCGAAATTCTCCTGCCAATCTCTGACTGCGGCTATGAAATTTTGCGATACCTTCTCGCCGTGTTTTTCGTCAATACTTACAGAAATGGTTTCGTGCCTTCTGAGTACATTTATGAAAAAACATTTATAGCCGCAGGACTTGCCGCGTCTATACTCAAACAGTATTGTCACTCCCCCCTTCAATGTGTAGCCGTCAAAAGTGGTTTCTGGATAATAATAAGATCGCTCGCACTCGCTTATCTCCGCCTTGTCCATTTTGTGGCAGAGCGATGCCATTCCCTTGGAGAGGGTAGCGCCGATTTCTTTCAACTTTTTGCTGGCGAGATGCGAGGTTCCTGCTTTGTCTGTAATCCTGGGTTGGTGCTCCATATCCACGTGCTCACACATCTTCATTCTGAAGCATTCCCACATCGCCCAGCTTTCTCTCGTTTCATAATACCAAGAAGGGCACTTATCATTAGTGTATTCTTTTACAATCTGGGCGGCGGTTTTGCCGCCGAAACGTATTGCTTTGTTTGCCATATATGTTTGATGTCTTAAGATGTTTATGAATATTAGAATGTTTCCCTTGGGCTCAAAATGTAATATAAATAGTTTTCGTGTCTCCTCGTCGCGCGAGGAATAACCGCCCCCAAAAATGCTCTGAAATCGCAAGTTGTTTAACGCAAGTACAAAGAATCGCCCCGTTTTGTTTAATCCATTAAACAAAATGGGCGAAAATGCCCCGGCGGCTTATTCCTCAGTCTCTTCCCTGAAAGGTTCAACTTTAGTAACTTACCTATATCAATGTGTCGTCAATATTTTTCAGTGCGTTCAACACTGGGCGTATTCTCTCGACGGCTTTATCCAACTGATTTACGAAGTCTTTGTGCTCCAACTTTATGTGCAAACATCCTTTGCTGTTGTTGTCTCCGATGCGTATGGAAAGTCTGGTTTCCTTTTCACTCTCCTCTCTAATTTTGAACGCCCAGCCCTCTTGCTTCATCTTCGCCTTTGTGACGGCGTGGCGGGCCGTTGCTTCAACCTTGGCTTTCTTTATTTCTTTGTTTTGGGCTTCTATGGCGTTTTCTATCGCCCTCATGTATTCTTCGAAATTCTCCTGCCAATCTCTGACGGCTGCTATGAAATTTTGCGATACCTCTTCGCCGTGTTTTTCGTCAATTCTTACTAAAATGGTGTTGAACCATGTGGGATCCATGCTTCTTATGAGTCGTGCCTCTATGTAATAGCCGCTGGAATAGTTATATCTATACTTAAACAGTATTGTCACTCCCCCCTTCAATGTGTAGCCGTCAAAAGTGGTGTCTGGATAATAATAAGGTGGTTCGTACTCGCTTATCTCCGCCTTGTCCATTTTGTGGCAGAGCGATGCCATTCCCTTGGAGAGGGTAGCGCCGATTTCTTTCAACTCGTAGCTGTAGCTGACGTCACGCTTGGTTGCGTAGCCGCTGCAACCGTCGTACGTGGTTCGGTAATCCTCTTCCACGTGCTCCCATACCTTCTTTCTGAAGCATAACCATAACTCCTCATTGAGGGTAGTAGTGTATACTTTTACAATCTGGGCGGCGGTTTCGCCGCCGAAACTTATTGCTTTTTTGTTCATATGGTTGTGGATTTGTTTATGGGTAAAAATAAGTAACTTCTGTCGTAATGGCAAGAGTCCGTGTTCTGGAGGGCAAAAGCAAGATGTCGAGATGTCAACGGGGGTAAAGAGTCCACAGTTTAACCCTGTCGCCGCAGTCGTGCAGATACTTGGGTGTCTCTAATAGAGTCTCTGCCATGCACGTAAGCGAACCCTGTCGCCGCAGTCGTGCAGATACTTGGGCATTTCTAACAGTGTTTCAGCCATGTCCATAAACGAAGAAGCATTCAACAAATATTCGTGTCTGAATGCAAATGTGAACTCTTTTTGGTCGAAACTGACCGTCATAAAAAACTCCTCATGCTTACTGATTATGTCCTCGACCTTAATGCCTTCCCGCTTAAACACCTCTTTTATGATGGATGTCGCTGTCGTGAGTTTTGTCCGTAAGATTTTACTTTCCTTTTTATCGTAATAATATTCTTCTATATCCTGTTCCCAAATGGTTTCATCTATATCGTCAATCTCATTAGTATAGAAAGGAAGGTTGGTTTGGGCAAAGACTAAATTGAGTAGTTTGTCAAGGTCGCTTTCGAAGTTAGGTGTAATTTCGATTAACATGTCAATGTCGATTCGACCTAAAGTGGGTTCACATTGATGAGCATGCCACCTGCTTTCTGAACGAATCATCACATGCGTCGGATCCGCATACTCTATCATTATAGGATGCAACTGAGGAAAACAAAATTCCTGCTCGCTCGCATAGGATATCCTTTTGCATTTCAGAAATATCATCTTATCAAGAGGTGTGGGTCTGCAGCGTCCCTTCGGCAAAGTGAATGTTATCCTTTTAATGTCACGACAATGTTCGTCTTTTGCACTGCTTTTCCAAGTCCAAATCTCAGTCTCTGGGTCATAGCTCCAAACCAAATCTTTCCAATTAAAATCTTTGTCTCCTCTAAACATATCTCATGAGTTTTTAGTTACGCCTCTATAACGTAATACATTCGATTTTGTTGTATGTCGTTTTTGTTATCTCTTGCCGATTACGGAATATTGCGTCAAATAGTGGTGCCCGTCAGGCAGGGATTAGTGCCAAAAAGAGCCCGATAGGTGTGCGTAACATTCCTTGTGAAGCAATTTTTCCATGATTCCTTCGATTTCTACGCCACTGGAATATATCAAATCCCCAAGTCTGACCAACTGAGGAACTGGCAAGAGCAACTCCTGAAATACAGTGGAGTGAAGCGCAAATGTCTGCTCGTGGTCTTATAAAAGTGAGGCGCAAGGTGCTCAGATAGATTTGATTATAGATCGAAATGACAAGTCGATCGATCTTTGCGAGATGAAGTACAGTGTTGGCCCGTGCGATATGAAGAAAGACTATATGGATTGGATGCAAGAACGCCGGCAACTGTTTCGCGACGTCACGGGTACGTCAAAGACTCTGCGTCTCACGTTAGTATCCTCTGGCGGTATCAAGCCCAACAAATATTCCGCAAGCCTGCAAGGGAAAGTAGAACTCGACGATTTGTTCATAACACTCGACAGGTAACCTCTTCCCAAAAACTGCCAGCTCGGCACTGCGGAACTGCACCCCGAAATAAAACTGTGAACTGAATTTTCCCTATCTTTGCGCATGTCTGTGGCCAACTTCAACGAGGCCCGACAGGCAATAACGGATTTTCGACACAAAAATAAAATTCTCAAAGCCTTGAATATCCTCCTCATCGGTTCTGGCGGCCGCGAAAACGCCATCGCATGGAAACTGAAGCAGAGCCCCAAACTCAGCAGCCTCTTCATAGCACCAGGCAACGCAGGCACCGCCGAACTCGGCCAGAACGTCCCTCTCGACCCCAACAACCACGAGGAGGTCTGCAACTTCATTGTCGCCAACAAGATTGATATGGTCGTAGTAGGTCCCGAGGAACCCCTCGTTCGCGGCCTCCACGATGCCATCCTTGCCGACAGCCGCACCGCCAAGGTCCCCGTCATCGGTCCCCAAGCCCATGGCGCTGAGCTCGAAGGCAGCAAGGATTTCGCCAAGGCTTTTATGGTTCGCCACAATATCCCTACCGCCCGCTATCGCAGCTTCACCAGCGCCAATGCAGCCGAGGGTGAGGCTTTCCTCGAAGAGCTCCGCCCGCCCTACGTCCTCAAGGCCGACGGTCTCGCTGCAGGCAAGGGTGTGCTGATTATTGATAATCTCGACGAGGCTAAGAAGGAGCTGCGCGCCATGCTTGGCGGTATGTTCGGCCTCGCCTCTGCCACTGTCGTCATCGAGGAGTTCCTCTCGGGTGTCGAGCTCTCTGTCTTTGTCCTCACCGACGGCGATGGTTATGTCATCCTCCCCGAGGCCAAGGACTATAAGCGTATCCGCGACAACGACGAGGGCCCCAACACAGGTGGCATGGGTGCCGTATCGCCCGTTCCCTTTGCCGACTCCGAGTTTATGCGGAAGGTCGAGGACCGCATCGTCCGCCCCACCGTCGAGGGCCTGAAGAAAGATGGCATCCCCTACAAGGGCTTCATCTTCCTCGGCCTCATGAATTGCGATGGCGAACCACAAGTTATTGAGTACAACGTCCGTATGGGTGACCCCGAGACCGAAGTCGTCATGCCTCGTCTCCAGTCCGATCTCGTCGACCTCTTCATAGCAACCGCCGAGGGCAGGCTCAAGAACGAGACTGTCAAGATCGACCCGCGCGTCTGCACCACCGTGATGCTCGTCTCTGGTGGCTATCCTGGTTCCTACAAGAAGGGCGTGCCTATGGCGGGCTTCGCTAACACCGATTCCGATTCAATCCTTTTCCACGCAGGCACCAAGCAAACCGCGGATGGCGCAGTAGTCACCAACGGTGGCCGCGTCCTCGCCGTGTCGTCTCTCGCGTCGTCTATCGAGGATGCCCTCAAGGCCTCCTATCGCAACGCCGAGAAGATTGAGTTTGCCGACCGCTTCTTCCGCCACGACATTGGCCAGGATATGATCCGTATCCGCGATGCCCGCGCTGCCAAGTAATTCTTAAGACCGACACACCCCCAGAAAAAAGATGCTCGTTCGCCTCTTCTCGCGCAGCAATCCACTCACTTATGTGGCAATGCTCGCCGTCCTCGTACTCCTCCGCCTGAGGCTCATCCTCTCGCCCGAGCACTACGTCATAGGTGACGCATCCGAGTGCTACGCCCCTCTCTGGGATACTGTCTTCGGCCATGTGGCTCCGGCCAGTGGTCTCGCCGTGGTGCTCGCCCTCGTGGCCACAGCCCTCTGCGCCCTTATTGTCAATAATATAGCAAACCGGTTCGGCCTCGCCCCTCAGCAGGGCGTGGTGGCCGGTTTGTTTTTTGTTGTACTCGCCGGCGGTCTCCGCCATTCCATTGCTTTCCAGCCCGCTATTGTCTACACTCTTTTCCTCGTATGGGGTGTCGATCGTCTCTTCTCGGCCATGCGCAAAGACTATCCCTATGCCAGCGTGGCGTGGGGCTTCGCCGTACTTACGGTGGGGGCGCTCTTCTGGGCCAAGGGCGTTTGGCTGATACCTTTCTTTGTCATCATGCTCTTCGTGCTACGCCTGTCGAGTGCGCGTTGCCTTGCCGCCGCTTTTGTTGGCGTGGCCAGTGTTGCTTTCGTGGCTTTTGCTGTCGAGCTCTTTATGCCCGAGCCTCTTGGGAGTGGGCGAGCTTTCCTTCGTGCGGCGTTTGATACTCGTGCGCTATGGAAGGTTGGCGCGTTCTCTATCACCTACATGGTGGTTGTTCTCGCTTCGGTGCTCTGGGGGGCGCTTTCCATTCAGCGTCACCTCCTTGAGATGAACATCCAGGAGAGTCGCCGTGTCCGTGTGGCGGAGTGGATTTTTCTCTTCTCTATTTTTCTTATCACGTTGCCCGGCTTCTCTTTCGAGCTTCAGCCTGTTGCCGCAATCGGTGCGGCACTCTTCCTCCCCGCTTTCGTCCAACGCCTCCGCGACGAGCGTACGCGTACCGTCTATACCGCCATACTTGTGGCTTTCACCGCTTGGATCATATACGTCTAAACAATTGACAATTGACAGTTGACAATTGACAATTACCGGAACTAGCGCGCAAAAACCGCAATCAGTGCAAATCCGTGAAATCTGTGGACAAAAAAGCACTCCGCGGACAAAGGGCAATTGACAATTACCGGAACTAGCGTGCAAGATCACGGTTCTGTGGAAATCCTAATCCAAGCGAAGCACGATCAGTGCAAATCCGTGAAATCTGTGGACAAAAACGCACTCCGCGGACAAAGAAAATCACCTTTCTGCCTCTTTTAACTTTAAAGTCCGAACTTTTAGCCCTTTTAATTTCTTTTATTCCTAACTTTGTTCGCTTTGTAGACGGACTATATGCCAAACCATAATAGCACAGCGGCAGCTCGCAAACTCCGCAGCTCATATTTCACAACCACGATATCTATCGCGCTGGTTCTCTTCCTCCTCGGCATGATTGGGCTCATACTGCTCAACGCAAGCCGAGTCTCTTCGTATGTAAAGGAGAACCTTTGCCTTACTGTTACTTTCGCTCCCGACACCCGTGATGCGGAGATCCGTCAGATCGAGAAGCAACTCCTCGCCTCGCCACAAGTCAAGTCCGTCCGCTACATCGACAAGGACGAGGCCGCCAAAGAGATGCAGGAGAACCTTGGCGAAAACTTCCTCGATATGCTGGACGAGAACCCCCTCCTCCCCTCTATGGAGGTCAAGCTCTTTGCCGAATACGCCGACGAGGAGGGTATGAGCGCGCAGGCTGAGGCTCTTCGCGCATACAAGCCCGTCCGCGATGTAAACTTCGAGAAGGATGTAGTGAACCTTATCCACGAGAATGTCCGCAAGATCTCCCTCGTCCTCCTCGGCTTCTCGCTCCTTATGCTCCTTGTGGCCATCACGCTCATCAACAATACTGTGCGCCTCATGGTCTACAGCAAGCGTTTCCTTATCCGCACAATGCAGCTCGTTGGCGCAACCCGTGGTTTCATCCGTCGCCCCTTCGTGGCCTCGGCTGTCATCCAGGGACTTGTCGGTGGCCTCGTGGCCAATGCTATGCTGGCGATAGTCATATTCATCTCGGCGCGAGAGCTCCCTGGTGTTGTGGGCTTCACTAATGTCTATTCGGTGGCACTCCTCTTCGCCATCGTTTTCTCGGTGGGCGTGCTCCTTACGCTCGTCTCGACTACGCGCTCGGTCAATAAGTACCTCAATCTTCGTACGGCCGACCTCTACGTCTAATATCCGATAAGTAAGTCGGGCTGCAAACCCCGCACGAAAACTCCGAATATCTTTTCCCCAATAAAACACAATACAATCATAAAATGGAGAATCTCAATAGCTCTAAGAAAGATGTCAAGATGCTGACGGATGGCGATGTCAATCCGCAGTTCCCGCTTTCTATGACCAACTACAAGCTCCTCGCCATAGGTTTCGTCGTCATTATCATTGGTTTCGTACTCATGGCAGGTGGCGGATCCGACGATCCCAATGTCTTCAACGAGGATGTCTATAGCTTCCGCCGCATAACTCTCGCCCCTATTGTTGTCCTCGCCGGCTTCGTCTTCGAGATTTATGCCATAATGAAAAAATAAGGCGACCTTGCGACAAGGCTAGTCTTCCAATGGTGGGTATCCCCCCCCGACATACAGACCAACAGATTTACAATCATCGTATAAAAGAAGAGTAGCTGACGCAATAGTAGGTCGCCCACTCCCGATATCGTGAACCGCGAGATGCGTCACCCGGTGTGGCGAGTGCTCTGGCTAGACCTCTTGATTTTGCGCAGCCCAATATAAGTATGGATACACTTCAAGCTTTCCTCCTTGGCATTCTCCAGGGGCTCACGGAGTATCTCCCCGTCTCCAGCAGCGGACATATCTGCATCGCTTCCAACATTCTCGGTGTCGATGCCGAGGAAAATCTTACTTTCACTATCGTGGTTCACGTGGCCACAGTACTTTCCACCATTGTCATCCTCTGGAAGGAGATATGGTGGATTCTCAAGGGCCTCTTCGAGTTCAAGATGAACGATGCCACCCGCTATGCCCTCAATATTCTCATCTCCATGATTCCCATCGGCATTGTCGGTGTCTTCTTCAAGGATACTGTAGAGGAAATCTTCGGCTCGGGCATCCTCATTGTGGCTATCATGTTGCTCGTGACGGCCGCCCTCCTAGCTTTCGCATATTTCGCTAAGCCTCGTCAGAAGGAGAAGATTGGTCCTGTCGACGCTTTTATAATTGGCCTTTCGCAGGCATGCGCCGTGCTCCCCGGTCTTTCTCGCTCCGGCACCACCATCGCCACCGGCCTCCTCCTCGGCAATAAGAAGGAGAACCTTGCGCAGTTCTCGTTTATCATGGTCATCCCGCCAATCCTTGGCGAGGCGCTCCTGGATGCCATCAAGCTTCTTGGCGACTCCACCGAGGCAATGGCGGCTTCCACTATTTCGCCTCTTACGCTCCTTGTCGGCTTCCTTGCCGCTTTCGTGGCAGGCTGTGTCGCTTGCAAGTGGATGGTGAATATTGTTCGCAATGGCAAACTCATCTACTTTGCCATCTATTGCGCTCTCGCCGGCATCCTTTCGCTCATCTTCCTCGCTTAATCACTACTCCCAACAAACGTAAGCTTTGGATTTCATTGCCGGAGAACGCCTCCTCATAGATAAGCCTCTCACCTGGACCTCTTTCGATGCCGTAAATAAGATTCGCTTCCTCCTTAAGCGCATCCTCGGCATCAAGAAGATTAAGGTAGGCCACGCTGGTACTCTCGATCCCCTTGCCACAGGTCTCATAATTGTCTGCACAGGCAAGGCCACCAAGGGTCTACAAACCCTTATGGATCACGATAAGGAGTACGTGGCCACAATCTGCATTGGCCAGACCACACCCAGTTTCGACCGTGAGACAGAAGTCGATGCCACGTATCCCGCATCCCACATCACTCGTGAGCTCGTAGAGCAAGTGCTCCGTGACTCTTTCACTGGCGAGGTTGACCAAGTCCCCCCGACATTCTCCGCCATAAGGGTCGATGGCCATCGCGCCTATGAATACGCCCGCAAAGGCAAGCACGACGAGGTGGAGCTC
The DNA here is from genome assembly GCA_963643535.1 of bacterium. Lineage (GTDB taxonomy): Bacteria > Bacteroidota > Bacteroidia > Bacteroidales > Marinilabiliaceae > W3P20-009. Next base: position 13,851 of record CAVILU010000029.1, read on the forward strand.
CAAGCTCGCCATATTACCCTCTCGGAGGAGGAGGTCCTGAGTTTTAAGCCCGCAACGGCCGAGTGCCCTACGGCGGAACTTGTGCTCCGCGTGGCATGCTCCAAGGGTACGTATATCCGAGCTTTGGCTCGTGACCTTGGCGTCGCTCTCGGCTCGGGTGCGCATCTTGCGGCTCTTAGGCGTACTCGTGTGGGCGAGTTCCGAGTAGAGGATGCTATGACCATGGAGCAGGTTGAGGATCTCATCCGTCAGCAGCCTCCGGTCCAGCAAAAGGAAACAAATACGCATGTCGATGCGTAGCAACGGTTTGGCATATAGCCAACAACAGTAATAAGAAAAAAATTCCCATATCATAAGATGAAGCTTTCCGAGTTCGAATACAGGTATCCCGAGGAGCAAATCGCGCAGTTCCCGACAGTCAACCGCGACGATGCGCGACTCATGGTCCTCCACAAAAAGACTGGTGAGATTGAGCATAAGACTTTCCGCGACATCCTCGACTATTTTGACGAGGGCGATGTCATGGCTGTCAACAACACTCGTGTGTTCCCCGCGCGCCTCTACGGCAACAAGGAGAAGACTGGCGCTCGTATCGAGGTCTTCTTGCTCCGCGAGCTCAACCACGAGCAGCACTTGTGGGATGTCCTTGTAGACCCCGCCCGCAAAATCCGTATTGGCAATAAGCTCTATTTCGGCGAGGATAACTCGATGGTTGCCGAGGTTATCGACAATACCACCAGCCGCGGACGTACGCTTCGTTTCCTCTTCGAGGGCTCCCAAGAGGAGTTCCGTGAGGCTCTCTACTCTCTCGGCCAGACTCCGCTCCCCGACTGCATCAAGCGCGAGCCCGTCCCCGAGGATGCCGAGAACTATCAGACAATCTTTGCCAAGGTCGAGGGTGCTGTCGCATCGCCTACTGCCGCTCTCCACTTCAGCCGTCAGCTCTGCAAACGTTGTGAGATTAAGGGCATCGATTTCGCTGATGTCACTCTCCATGTCGGTCTCGGCGGTTTCCGCGAGGTCGAGGTTGAGGATCTTACCAAGCACAAGATGGACTCCGAGCAGATGATGATCCTCCAAGATGCGGTAGACCGTATCAACCGCGCCAAGGATACCGACCATCAGATTTGCGCCGTGGGCACCACCGTTGTCCGTGCTCTCGAAACAGCTCTCTCCACCTTTGGCCACATCACTCCATACAACGGTTGGACGAACAAGTTTATCTTCCCGCCCTACGACTTCCAAGTCCCCACCTCTCTCATCACCAATTTCCACCTCTCCGCCTCCACCATGCTTATGGTTGTCTGCGCTTTCGGTGGCTACCAACAAGTGATGGATGCCTGCAACAAGGCCATCGAGGAGGGCTACCGCATTGGTCCCTATGGCGACGCTATGCTGATTATCTAATTCGGCATTTCGGCGCGCTCAACCGCATATAAAATCAAACCCCGGCAGACGATACGTTCGTTTGCCGGGGTTTTGCCTTAGTCTCTTTCCTCTTTTCGCTCCTGCCAAGTAGTCTCCACTCTAAAAGCCAGAGTCCGACGTGGTCCTGTCATACCGTATAGCCGAGTCCGCCAAGATGTATTTGTTATATCCTTTGTAACTCAAGACTGTCTCCAGAAACTCCTGAAGCTCGTATATCTCTTGTGCCAAGTTGTCTTTCGGGGTCCAAAAGAGCAGGTAGTCATACGTCTCTATGATGCGCTCTTTCCAATCCTCGGGATGCTTTTTGCGGATGTCCTCCATATCCTTGAGGTCGTTGCGCAGCTCCTCTATCTGTGTGCGCGTGTAAGATGAGTAGAGCCGTCCATAATCCGTCTCGCGTATTGTCAGTGTTACTATGTCTCTCATGGCGAGGAAGTCATTCAACATAGTCCGCCTGAGGTTGTTGGTGTAGGTGAATTCTATTAGCCCATTCTTTGCTCTGATTCTAAGAGCCTCTTCTTCTTCTGGAGTGAGCGGAATCTGTCGGACTACGGCTTTGTGTTGTTTTAGTTCTACTGTAGCGGTCAATGTCGTGCTTGCCATAAATGTTGTTTAATATATTAAGTTGACGTATGTGCACAAACGGGATAGCTTCGGAATATGATGATGCGGAGCCCTATTTCTTGGTGCATGCACATAATGAAGAGAAGAATATTTCTATTTCTATTCCTCTTCCTCACATGTATTCAACGAAAGCCAGCGCCATTTATTTGCGCCCTACGTGTAAAAAATCAGCAAGCGGAACGGCGGCGCAAGGGGTGCGCAACTGCGCTATTAACACTGCGGGCCGCGCAGAGATCAGAGTTTCATCACTCCGCAAAGGTAATATGTCTTATACAGCATCAGGACGCACAAAAGCGGGTGCCGCCCGGTTAGGTTCTTCTCCATTGCGCTACGGAAACGCCCGAGGATTGAGTAAACTGCGCCAGTGAGGTGGAATTGGTCCAGCAAGTCGTAGAGCCATAAGAGGCGTGAATATCCGCGCAGCTTATCTGCGTGCATGCTGAGGCTTTGGATGGCTATGCGAACGTTCGAGAGGTATTGCTCGGATGTGTTGGTGTTGTCGTGGTACACGGGTGCGTCGATATGCAAAATCTTCAGCCCCGCCTGTTCTATGGCCGCGCCAAAAAGAGTATCCTCATGGCCATACCTGTCGAACGTCTCGTTGAAGTGCACTTTCTCGGCAGCCTCGCGACTCATAAGGAAGCAGGCCGAGAGGAAGGTGGAGTAGGGGCGGCGGTTGCGCTTCTCCGCACTCTTGCACTCCTTGCTGACGCCATATCTGAGGCGCAGAGGGTTTACGATTGTCTCCTCCCCTGTGCGGTATAGGATGCCGCCTACGACGACGTCCGCATCGTTGGCAGCGTCGGCATATCTGCTTAGGAAGTCATCGCTTGCGGGGTATGTGTCCGAGTCCATAAAGAGCAGGTAGTCGCCCGTGGCCTCGTTGATGAGTTGGTTGCGAGTGACGGCAATGCCCCTGTTGATTGGCGAAACGATATAGCGGCAGTAATCCATCGACTCGATGCTCGCATTCTCGGCGAGCACGTTCATGTCGTTCGACCCGTCGTCGAGTACGATGATCTCAGCATTGATGCCAGTGGCCTCAATCTGGCCAACCATGGCATCTGCGAGCAGAACGCAGTCGTGGTTGTATGTGGGTATGAGTATTGATAATTTCTTCATCGTTCTTCTCGGGGGCAGACTCAGTACGGAACACCTGCAACTGCCGTTCCTTTAGTTTGGCAAGAGGAGTTGTGCTCTTTTTCCCCCGCAAGGTGTTTCCCTTCTTTGCGGTGAGCAATTATAGTCCGACTGTTCAATCTCCGCAAAGTTAGTAACGCAACCGTTTGCATTGCTGAAACTAAAGTTAATTAGAGTGAACTTGCGGTATGCTTTGCGGCACCATTTCCACGCCCATTGTCTGAATGTAATTTTTTTGAGAAAAATATAGACCATCTCTTGCGCGACTCGAAATTATGCCCTACCTTTGCACTCGCAATCGGGAAGGAAACGACACCGAGAGCGAAACAAACATCATTCACCAATAGCTCAGTTGGTTAGAGCATCTGACTGTTAATCAGAGGGTCGTAGGTTCAAGTCCTACTTGGTGAGCG
>CAVILU010000030.1:0-16960 GCA_963643535.1 bacterium
GTTCTTGGGAGGTGCGGGATATTTTCTACACAAATAATATAGAGATGAAAGATATACGATATTGCATATTTGCTATAGTTGCCGTTTTGGGGCTGACGATTTCGCAGAACAGCGATGCGCAGCGGACAGACTGGACGCATTGGGGCGAAACACCATCCGTGGGGAAAAAGTTTGAGAACGCTCTCGACGGGCGAACCTCAAAACTTATAGACAGGATGGTAAAGGCAAAGGCTGATAGCCTAAAGAACATTGAGGGAGTCGCGGTATCGACACTTAGGGACATCAATGGGCTACTCGCAATAAAGCTGACGATGAGCGGGAACGGAATGCCGGCCGAGCCGAACGTCACGGGATATAACAACGTGTCTGAGAAGGCAATGAAGATATTGGCTGCTCAGTTGAAAGAGGCATGGGCGGCAGCGGACATATACGTAGACGGGCATACGGACAACGTCGGGCCTTACGATGAGAACATGACGGTATCGTTTCGCAGAGCATTAGCCATAGGGAACCTTATGATACGATTGGGCGTTGACAGCGCATGCGTTCACAGCCGAGGATATTCATATGATTACCCGATTGCGGACAACCATCTTATAGAGGGGCGAGAGGCAAACAGGCGCGTCGAAGTGACGATATGCGTGAGCGAGGCGATGCTAGAAAAGCTATAAAGCCTAAGAGAAAGACGTAAAGTTTAACGGGCTTCGTCCAAAATACACATATATTTCGTAAATTTGCCGTGCTTCGCTTGAGGAGGTTCTAACTCTCAATGCGAGGCACGATTTTTTGCACATAAAAACAACCAAAGAATAAACGAAATAAGACAATGAAGCAGAAATTCGACATAATAGAGAGCACATGTGTGCCTCTTCCCATCGAGAACGTTGACACCGACCAGATTATCCCCGCGCGCTTCCTGAAGGCGACTACGAAAGAGGAGAAGTTCTTCGGTGACAACCTGTTCCGCGACTGGCGCTACAACCCAGACGGCACGAAGAAAGACTTCGTCTTGAACGACCCGACATATTCGGGCTGCATCCTCGTAGCGGGCAAGAACTTCGGTTCGGGTTCCAGCCGCGAGCATGCCGCATGGGCGATTGCCGGCTATGGCTTCCGCGTTGTCGTATCGAGCTTCTTCGCCGACATTCACAAGAACAATGAGCTCAACAACTTCGTGTTGCCCGTTGTCGTATCCGAAGGTTTCTTGGCAGAGCTCTTCGCATCGATCAACGAGAACCCGAAGATGAAGGTCAAGGTAGACCTTCCCAACCAGACGATCACGAACGAGGCCACAGGCAAGAGCGAGAAGTTCGAGATTAACGGCTATAAGAAGCATTGCCTTATGAACGGCCTGGACGACATCGACTACCTCTTGACCAACAAGGAGAAGACCGAGGCGTACGAGAAGACCGCCGCAAAATATTAAGACTCAAGGCGACAAGCCAGAGAGAGACAGCCACCGAAAAACTCAGACACACCAATACCCGATGCTCGAAATACTCGACACGACGCTGCGCGACGGTGAACAGACCGCCGGCGTCTCGTTCAACCACGGAGAGAAACTCTCGATAGCGAAGATGCTCATCGAGGAAGCCCTCGTGGACCGAATTGAGATTGCCTCGGCGCGCGTATCGGCGGGAGAGCTTGAGGCGGCAATGGACATCTGCCAATGGGCCAAGAAGAATGGCCATCTGGGCAAGGTGGAGGTGTTGGGATTTATAGATGGCGGAGTCTCGATAGACTGGATATGCAAGGCTGGCGGCAAGGTGATAAATCTATTGGCCAAAGGCTCGTTGCACCACGTCCAGGAGCAGCTGCGCAAGACACCCGAGGAGCATGCCAATGACATCATAGCCAACATCGCTATGGCGGTGAAAAAGGGATTGAGGGTGAACCTCTACCTTGAGGACTGGAGCAACGGCATGCGCGACTCGCGTGACTACGTGTATTACATGATGGACCGCCTCCGGACGGAGCCCATCGAGCGGTTCATGCTGCCCGACACATTGGGCATCCTCAACCCCGACGAGACATTTGAATACTGCCGCGACATAACGACACGTTATCCCGGCCTCCGCTTTGACTTCCATGCGCACAACGACTATGACATGGCCGTTGCTAACGTCATGGGCGCAGTCAAGGGAGGCGTGACAGGTTTGCACACCACGGTGAATGGACTCGGCGAGAGGGCTGGTAACGCTCCACTTGCAAGCGTAGTGGCAGTGCTGAACGACATGTTGCGAGTGCCAAACGCCATCAACGAGAAGAGGTTGACGCACGTTTGCCGTATGGTGGAGAGCCTGTCTGGAGTGCGCATTCCGGACAATAAGCCCGTGGTTGGCGACTCGGTATTTACCCAGACGGCGGGCGTACATGCGGATGGCGACAACAAGGGCAACCTCTATTGCAACGCATTGCTGCCCGAGCGATTTGGCAGGGTACGTCGGTATGCGCTTGGCAAACTTTCGGGCAAAGCCAACATCGCGAAGAACTTGCAGGAGCTCGGAATGAACCTCTCTTCGGAGCAGATAAAACTCGTGACTCAACGCGTCATTGAGCTCGGCGACAAGAAAGAGAGCCTCTCGACGGAGGACCTGCCATTCATCGTGGCGGACGTGCTCCGCGGGGCATTGCCATCGTCGGCACAGCAGAAGCCCGACACCATCAAGGTGGTGAACTACAGCCTCAACTTGACACGCGGACTGAAGCCTGTGGCAACGGTACGCCTCTCGATAAACGGGCAGGAGTATGAGGACACGAGCCGAGGCGACGGACAGTACGACGCCTTCATGAAAGCCTTGTGGAAGATATACGACAGACTCGGAATGAACCACCCGTTGCTCGTGGACTACAAAGTATCTATCCCGCCCGGTGGCAAGACGGACGCCCTTGTGGAGACCGTCATCGTATGGTCGGACGGAGAGAGCGAGATACGCACCCGCGGACTCGATGCCGACCAGACAGAGGCGGCAATCAAGGCCACGGTGAAGATGCTCAACATAATCCAGTAAGAGACAGAAGAGATAAACCAATGTCGGCCACAAAGCCGGTCGGCACAATAATAAGATAATATCGAGATGAAATTCAACATCGCACTCCTCCCGGGTGACGGCATCGGCCCCGAGGTTGTTGACCAGGCTGTCAAGGCCGTCAACGCTGTATGCAAGAAATTCGGCCATGAGGCTACTTTCACCAAGGGTCTCGTAGGCGCATGCGCAATTGACGCAACCGGCGACCCATTCCCAGAGGAGACATTCCAGACCTGCATGAAGAGCGACGCCGTCCTCTTCGGCGCAGTAGGCGATCCTCGCTACGACAACAACCCCACCGCAAAGGTACGCCCCGAGAATGGCCTCCTCGCGATGCGCAAGAAGCTCGGCCTCTTTGCAAACCTTCGCCCTATGGAGACTTATAAGAGCCTCATCGACAAGAGCCCGCTGAAGCGCGAGCTTGTTGAGGGTGCAGAGTTCCTCTGCGTACGCGAGCTCACTGGCGGTATGTATTTCGGCGAGAAGGGTCGTCGCGACAATGGCGACACCGCATTCGACACCAACCTCTATCATCGTTTTGAGGTAGAGCGCATCCTTAAGCTCGCCTTCGAGTATGCTCAGCTTCGTCGCAAGCACCTCACTGTCGTCGACAAGGCTAACGTCCTCGAGTCTTCGCGTCTGTGGCGTGAGGTAGCTCAGGAGATGGCACCCAAGTATCCCGACGTAACTACCGACTATATGTTCGTAGACAACGCAGCAATGAAGATTGTCACCTGCCCGAAGTTCTTCGACGTGCTCGTAACCGAGAACACCTTCGGCGACATTCTTACCGACGAGGCATCCGTAATCGCCGGCTCTATGGGTCTCCTTGCTTCAGCATCTATTGGTGAGCACACCAGCCTCTTCGAGCCTATCCACGGTTCTTATCCTCAGGCGGCAGGCAAGAACATTGCTAACCCGTTGGCAACCATCCTTTCCGCAGCTATGATGTTTGAGTACGCATTCAAGCTCAAGGCTGAGGGCAAGGCTATCCGCGACGCGGTGACGGCAAGCATCGAGCAGGGCTACGTTACCGAGGATCTTGCTGGCGACGGCGAGAAGCACTCTACCAGCGAAGTTGGTGACTGGGTGGCTGCACACATCTAAATCAGTTAACAGTTAACAGTTAGCAGTTCACAGTTACTGGGAGTTCACGTGCTTATGGCACAGTTTCTCTGCTCAGTTAATTGTTGACTGTAGCGTATAAGAAAAGGTCGGCAGTGGAAGATTTGGTTCTTCTACTGCCGACTTCTTTTTATATATGCGTATGGTAATGTTCTTCGTGCGTTCGTTAGTTGCGGCGGAACATCAGACGTCCGTTTTGGATGTAGAGGCCTTGCGGATTGGCAATGCGGCGACCTGATAAGTCATATGTGGCGCCGTCATTCTGTTGAGTAGAATCTACGTTGGGGAGGGACGTAGGCTCGTCGTCTGTCTTTGGTTTAGACTCCTCGGGCCAGGCGATATTCCAAGTAATGGGGTCATCGTCATAGCCATCGATTTGGTGGAGATTTTGGACCTTGGCGATCTCTGTACTCGTCTCACCTAGCCAACCGCAATATTGGAAGATGCCGCAGACAACTTTGACGAACTTGACGCTCTTGATCTGCTCGCCGATGCGTATGCCGTTTTTATCTACAGCCCAATCGATGTCGAAAGTATTGTAACGGTTGACGCCCGCAGAGTTGGTATCGTCGGAGCTTGCGGCATTGGGTGCGGCATCGACATAGCCGAAAGAGTCGGCGGCATAGCGATATTGCACCCAATAAGTGCCTTTGCCGCTTGTCTCGATGGCGTTGTTTGGAAGTTTGCCACCACTGAAAGTCAAGGTCTCGTCGTCGATCCAACTGGGCCAATAGGTTTGCTTGTGGAATGAGTTCTTGATATGGTAACCTGTGGAGTCGCAGCGTTCGCCGGTAGTGGGGTCGGTCCATGAACATTCGTAGTAGATATAGTTGTCGTAGACAGAGCAGAACTGTGAATGGTCGCCAGACTCGGCCGTCGGCTTATAGTAGGTTATGGAGAAATCGTGGATCTCGGTGGTATAATACTCACTACCAGCGAGTTCGTACCACTCGACATCATCAAGATTGTTTCCTACACCCACGTAGACAATACCAGGCTCTATGGAGCCGCCGATAGTCTCTGAGCCATAGATGGGATCGGAAGCAGCATAGAAAGCGTTGCCATCGATAAGGAAATCGGAGCCGGACTTGTTCTCGACAGCATCATCGAACTCGAAGACAATGTAGCCGCCATATGTGCCGAGGTGGAGGAGACTACCATTTGCAAGAGATGTATTGGCCTTCTCGATAATTTCATCTTTGGTGTCGCCCTCGGAGTAAGAAGGCAGAGTATTGACGAACTGGCCAGGAGCGGGAAGGAAATCGACCACCGAGACGCCCTCGGATTGAGCACAGGCTGGCAGCGAGAGCAGGAGCAGCGCGAGAGATATAATCAGGTGATATATAATATTTTGCATATTAATCTATACAGGTCTATTAATAACTACTTTTTGTAGAGCTTTGTTCCAGCATTCATGATTATAGTACCGTTGCCAAACGACGTGTATGCAGTGGACGACTCTGATGCTATAACGTAGACAAAGAATTGGAAACCATTGTCACAAACTAAGCCATCGTCGGAGACTGAGAAAGTGGCATCCTTGAGGGCCGCATAGACATCGCTCTTCTGTGGGTTTGTGGTCACGGAAGGATCGATGGCAAAAGTCGAAATATATCCCTCGTCATATCGTCCCATCATGAGCCAACGCTTACCGTAGGTTTTCTCCCACATTGTCGGGTGAATTGTGAGTGTCTTCATATCCTCGCTCACGGTTACGTCATACTCAGAATTCTCGAGCCCAAACTTATCAGACACAGTCAGTTTACCATCCTTGACAGTAAAGAGTTCCTCGCCATTGTAGAACCACGATCCCTCGACAGATGTCACGGCTGGGATATCCTCCTGCTCGACAAAGCCAAAGATGGAATACTCGAGCGAGTTCTCGTTGAAGAGAATTCTCATAGTCTTATTGAGGTTCTGCGGGAGGGCGTTAAACTCAAGGGACTTACGGGCAGTGAGAATGCCGTGACCGGAATAGGAAGGGATGCGGACCTCGATGTTTTTGCCATTTTCATCGAGAACAGTGAAATAGCTATTTATCATCTCCTGAGGGTTGATCTCGACCATCCATATGCTGTCGGCATAGAGGGTGCATTTTGAACTGGTATAAACCGTGTTGCCGGTAGTGTAGCCGAACTTAGGGGTGCTACTGCCATACTTGGTATTCAGACTGCGCTCGACTGTCTTGACGAGAGCTGTCTCGACAGAGAAGCCTGTCGCGAGAAGCGTAGGCGAACCAGTGCATCCCATAAGTGTGAAAGTAACGTTGGACTTGTCCTTGCCAAAAACCACATTGGGAGCCTTTGCGACATTGAGCTTATTCTTAATGCCCATAGCGAGGCGATTGGACTGACAGAGAGGGTATTCGCTGCCCTGAAGAGTCTGCGCGCTGAGCTTATTCCACATAGTGGAAGTGCCACGACGATACTGAACGTAGACCTTGTCGCCAACGGCAAGAGTGTTCGTCGAGCCTTGGAAAGTCCAATCGCCGATGGGGGCGAGAGCGACGTACTCAGTAGTTCCGTCGGAGTGCTCGACAACGACCTGCGCCTCCTTAAAATACTGCTCGGTATTGGAAAGAGATACGGGCTCCACGAGGGTCGTGACGTCGATGAGGTCGTCGTCGCTTGAGATGGTAATCTCGGACTCGAGGGGGAACTTGTAGTTCTTGTCGTCGTAGTTGACTTTGAAAGACTGGGCGGAGACTGACGCGCAGAGCGCAGAGAGGGTCAGAAAGGTAGTAAAGTATTTATTCATTGTATGTTGCGGCTGTCGATTAGTTATTTGCAAATAATTTTCCTGGTCTCATTGCCGATGCGGACAATGTAGAGTTTGCCACTCTCGGGGGCCTCGACACGCTTGCCATCGAGAGAATAATACTCTACTTGGCAATCAGCCTCGACGGCGGGGAGAACAGTGGGCATGTCATCGTCATCGGACACGCTTGTCGTGGTGATGGAGACGAGTTCCTCGACAGTGCAGACAGCGGAAGAGGAGGAGAGAGTGGAGACCATAACGTTGCCGTCTTCGACAGTAATGGCCGGGCTCTCGGTGAAGAGATAAGACTTCTCTTGCGTGGCAGTCGTCACAAGGACGGCATTCACGTCGCCGCACAGTGCTAAAGTGGAACCCAATAGCAAAGGTAAATGTAACATTGATAAGTAATTAAGGAATTATACATATCCGCCGCCGCCAAAGGTCTGACTATAACAGTGGGGCTCACCGCCCAGGAGTTACACCTGGATTCAATAGAGGCGGTTCGGTTTTTGGGGAAAGCTAAGTTATGGGAGAATATTCATCGCCCACGGATTGCACAGATTTATATTGGCATTCGGAACCTCTTAAATTTTGCTCCGTTCAGATATAGCTTAACGCTTAGTTGGGGAGCAACAGTAGATTTAGAGGAGCGCGAGACTGCGAACGAGGGTTGGCGGGACGGCAATCATATGACCCGCATTGATATAGCAGCTGCGGTATTTCTTGCCGTCGATAGGGATGAGGACGCCCATCTCGTCGAACTCATAGACTCGGCCGGGAGAGGCGTAGGATGTTGCATCGACGATGTAGAGATGGCCAGTATAGGGATTTTGGTAACAGCAATATGGGTTTGACATCTCGTCTATTACAGCCTTCACGGTCTCCTTGAAAGTACCAGCGGACGTCTCAAAAACGTCTTGATCATATTGACCCGAGACGGGATCTATCGTACCGACATTATACTTATACTCGCCTGTGTAATAGCTGAATGTAGAGCCTACGACGAAAAATTTGCCGCTGAGGAGAGTCGTGTTGTAGGTGGCGGGGACTCCTTCGTAAACCTTGTAGCTGCCATCCGTACAATTGAAGATGACCGCGGAGGGCTGGACGTCGTAGTAATCTCCAGGGGAATTGATGCAGAGATATTCGCCACTTTGGGACATCTCGCCGTAGAGATTTATCACCTTTTGACCAGCATTATTGACTATGGCGACAGTATCCGTGACTGTCATCGACTCGGCATCTACGGCCATCACCGTATTGTCGTAATCATGGTTCTCGCTAAAGGCGTAGCCACCTGTGTTTGCCACGAAGACACGGCCATCATAATAAGCCACGCCCTCGGGCTCCCACCCCACCTCGCAGGTCTTGACGACCTTGAAATCGGAGATGCGGATCTTTGCAATGTAGCCTTTCTCGTAGGTCTCGCCAAGGGCAGTCTTATGGGCGTAGGAAGAGATGTAGACGAACTCACCATCGGTGCACATATGGCGGCAGTTGGGGATATCCTCCGTCTGGCCGACTATTTGGCCTTTGAGGTCGGTGAAGTAGACAATGTTGGACCAGTTAACTGAGATGGCCATCATATTTTTGTCGGGAATGAGGATAATATCCTCGGGGGTGTCGCCGATTTTTGTGCCATTGACTTCGCTGAAATAATTACGGGAGATTGTGCCGTTTGTTATGAGGCTCATCTGGCCGTTGTCGCTTTGCCAGTTGCCCTCTTCGAGGAGGAAGAGGTATTCTAGGGTATCGAGTTTGGCGGTTGTCGCCGAGTCGGTCTTATCGGGGGTGTAGTCTATGTATTCGGGCTCTACGTCTTGGGCGCAAGAGGCTACGAATAGGGCTATTAGGATTGGGAGATATTTAGATATGTATTTCATAGATGATTTTATTCGTCTTGAAATTTCACTGATTTACACACATTCAGTATGCCAACCAGAGATTGGAACAGCATATTGAATTTTAGAAAGTATATGTCAGTTCGGTTTTCCAGCGGAGGGCGGGGAGGGGCCATCGTTGGATGAGCTCATAATTCTTGTTGAGGACATTATCTACCGAGGCAGATAGCTTGAATTTTCGGAGACGGTAGGCGGCCGTGATATCTATGCAGTTATACGGGGAGAGGTAATCGTCGGGGGAGGCGTAGGACCACCAGCGGCGGCCGACATACATATGCGAGACGGAGCCCGTGAAGCCAGCGGCCGCAAAAGAGAGCACGTTGGTAAAGGAGCATTTTGGGGAGTAGACAAGTTGGTGGTTGTACTCATAATCCTCAGGGTCGGTAAGGTCGCGGACATCTTGGAGAGTAAGAGTACTGAACAGGGAGAAATGGCCAAGGGAGAGACGGATAGAAGTATCCCAGCCCTTGATGAGGACATATCCGCGATTGACCATACGCCAATTGTACGCGCCGCCTTGTGGGATGCAGATAATCTTGTCCTTCACCTGATTGACATAAACATCGGACTGGAGGTGAAGGATATGGTTTTTGAAATCGAGACCTACATTGTATTGCGTTGCTCGCTCGGGGACGAGGTTTCGGCTACCGACATTGGTATAGTACAGGTCGTTGAGAGTCGGGACGCGGAAAGATCGCTTGACGAAGGCACGGGCGGAGAGCTTGTCCGTGATATTGACAGAGGCAAAGAACGCCGCCGTAAGCGAGTTCACGGGGTCGGCAACATTCATCTCTGAATTGTCGGCAACGTGGTTGAAAACCGAGGAGAGGGAGAGATTGAGGCGACTCAGTTTTTGCTGAGCAGAGGCCGCTATCTTGAAATCGGAACGGCAGATGGAGGACATACCGTAGACATTGAGGGCGAGGGTCGAGAAACGGTAGTCGGAAGAGAGGGAGAGGCTTGTGCGCGAAGGAAAATCGTAGGCCGCGGCAGCCGAGGCGTAGAAATCGTTTTGCGAATAGTAGTTATTGCAGTGGACGAAACAATTCTCTGGGACGTCGGAATTGAAGCGCAACTTGTCGTATGAGTAGCGGAAATTGAACTTATACATCAATCCCCGCCACTGGTCAGAGAATGAGCATTGGCCGAAAAGGTTGAGATCCTTCTCAGTGCCGACATCGCCATATTGGTCGGATAGACGCTTGACGATGCCCCCGGGGACACCGCGCTTGGTATGGTAAAAGAAGAAATGGCACTTCCACTTTGGCGATGGGAAGAAACCGGACTCCACGCGATACCACTCGACATATGAATTGCGGCGGCGACCTATTGTATCCTCATACTCAGAGTGGTAGGAAAACTTGTAGTTGCCGTCGGTGTAGAGGCCATCGGCGTTTATGAAATACCGGCCGGCACGGCTGCGCATGAGGGAAAGGGTGTGGGAATTGAACGAGCCGAGGGAGTAGGACGCCTTATTTTCGTCGGCCGTGGGCACCTTTGTGGTGAAATAGCAGGAGGCGGCGGACGACAGTTCGGAGGCGGAGACAAGAGGTGAAGTCTTGTTGCCATTGCAGACCTCGACCTTCTCAAAATTCTTGAGGGAATATTTGCCGAGGTCGACAGTGCCGTTCTGGGTATTGGTGATGCGCACGCCATCTATGAAAATGGCGGTATGCTGAGTACCCATAGAGCGCACATTGATAGTCTTTTGGCCACCGACACCGCCATAATCCTTGAGTTGCACGCCTGCGAAAAACTTTAGGGCATCGGCCACGGAATTTGCGGAGAGCGACTCAATGACAGCGGTATCCATGACTTGCACAGTAGCATAGCGCGGGGCGGAGACCGTCACCTCGGAGAGGTGGTTCATCTTATCGACCTGCGCACGTGAGGCAAGAGGATAGAGTAAGAGTATGGAAATCAAAACAAGCCCCTTCGATGCACAGTTAAAAGCCCAAAGGCCGCACGCGCCCGCCAAGAAAGACGGGACGCTACGGCCTCTAATGAGCATGCTATGCAAAAATGATGACAAGTAAAGGGGTGTGTTGACGTGAAATCCTTATTCGGAAACCTTAGAGAAGGCGAAATCGTCGATGGCAACATAGGCGGGGGCGTTGAAGCCATAGTCGCCATAGAGATCCTCAGAGCCGCCGACGGTGAGAGTAATCTTATCGACATTGCCGAGGGAGCGGAGGTCGACCTTGGTCCAGGTGTTCATGAGGAAAGTCTGGCCATTGGAGTAGTCGCCGAGGGTGACAACGATGCTCTTGGTCTTCTGGTCGGCCACGTAGCCATCGAGGGTGACATTGAAGTAGTTAGCCTTCTCAGAAGTGAGCTTGACGGCATCGCCATAGTAACCATCGTTGCCATCGCGGAGGGCGAGGAGGGAGTAAGTTGTCAGTTGGAAATAGGCGTAGGCGGGAGTGATGAGAGAGCCGTCGGTGGTTGAGATGATGGGCTTACCGTAGTCGAAAGCATCGTAGACGACCGCGAAATTCTTAGAACCGTTGCAGCCGCCATTGCCGAAGACGGAATACTGGTTGGTGTAGCCTGCCGTGACGGTATCTGTGAGTTGGCTGATGGCGAAGCCGCTCCAAGAAGCCCAATCGGCATTGTAGTTGTTGTTGAACTCGACGCCCTCGTAGGTGTAGGCGGAACTGTTGATATAGCCTTGTGCGGCGTCAATCTCAGCATCCTCGAAGGTGGTGATGAGGATTTGCTCGTCGTTGTCGTCGTCATCGTCGTCGCAGGAGGTGAAGACCGGGGATACGGCAATGATGCCGAGTGCGAAGAGAAGGCTTTTCTTCATAGGAATAGAGTTGTTCTTTAGGGTTGTGGAATAATTAGTTAGCTAAACATTCGAGCGGTGGAGCCAATCTATTTAGGGGTAAAAAAAATTGGGCGCACCACTGCTATCGGTTGTCCCGACCCAGCGTGCGTCCGTACAAAAAACAGAGATATGACGTGTTCCCTTTCGTAAGAGGAGGAAAGACAGACAGAGAAAGCGAAGCTAAGGAAAGCAGCGCAAAGAGAGAGCACCTCCACTCCGGTAGCGGGGCACCACGGCATCCGAAGAAAAAAAGGACACCAAAGGCCTCCACAAGGTGGAAATAGCCACAGCGCAAGAGCCCAATCCACGGGGCAACGAACGCTCACTCTCGAAACGCAGCATCGCTTGTCGGTCCTAAATCCATACATAAGGAAAGGGACAGCCGGCGCAGGCTCGGGAACAAGAAAATGCCTTGGCAGGTCTCCTGGCTCGCCAAAACTCAGCACTGCGGACGGCCTTCTCACCGCTCACGACAGCGTTACCAGACTTGGCATCACCCATCGGTATTGCAGCAATGGCTTGCGCATCGAGATTTACACAAAAGTGTCGACACTTCGAGACGCGTGTCCGAATGCCGTAGCAAAAGAGCTCATCTCTCTTGCCTGTTGGCACACAGTTGCGGGACAGTCCGGGATTCTCACCCGAGTTCCCTTTTAATCAACGACCCCTACTTGCTCATCGCACTGTACCGAAAAAGTACCGCAGGATGCAGAAAGTAGTGGCATCGTTGCACCAAAAGCGTGACGAAGATATGCAATTAACGCATAAAAGATTTGGATAATAACTTTCGTTTGCATACTTTTACACAAAATGAAACATTGTGCAGATTTGTCGGCATCGTCAACACGCACAATAACAAACCTTTCACGTAAAAATCCGACAGAGCAAGCGATAAACAGCAATTAACAGAAGCAACATAAATTCAGAAAAACAATTCTGCCCCCCACCCCATAAGCCCACGGAATATAAACCCAAAAGCAAAGCAACATGAATTCATTATTCTGGCTCGTACCCGTAAGCTCGGCCATTGCGTTACTCTTCGCATGGCTGTTCTACCGCGGGATGATGAAAAACAGCGAAGGCACGCCCCGCATGGCGGAGATAGCCAGCTACGTGCGCAGCGGCGCCATGGCATACCTCAAGCGACAGTATAGCGTAGTAATCAAAGTCTTCATCGTCCTGGCCATTCTCCTTGCAGTATTGGCATACCTTGGCGTGCAGAATCCATTTGTTCCTGTAGCGTTCCTCACGGGCGGCTTCTTCAGCGGCCTCTGCGGATACCTCGGTATGAAGACCGCCACCAACGCATCGGCCCGCACGGCCAACGGAGCGCGGGAGAGCCTCAATAAGGGACTTCGTGTAGCGTTCCGTTCGGGCGCAGTCATGGGCCTCGTGGTTGTAGGCTTTGGTCTTTTGGATATTGCCGCTTGGTTCTATATCCTCAACGACCTTGTCTTCACGCCCGAGCACATGCAGAACGGCCTTGAGATGTTTGGCCTTACGTTTGTCAATCCCGGCACTGACGCGCATACCAAGATGGTGGAGATCACGGCCACTATGCTGACGTTCGGTATGGGCGCATCGACCCAGGCACTCTTCGCACGCGTCGGAGGCGGTATCTACACCAAGGCCGCGGATGTCGGAGCCGACCTCGTAGGCAAAGTTGAGGCAGGCATTCCAGAGGACGACCCACGCAACCCCGCCACCATTGCCGACAACGTAGGCGACAACGTAGGCGACGTAGCCGGCATGGGAGCCGACCTCTACGAGAGCTATTGTGGCTCAATACTTTCTACGGCAGCCCTTGGAGCTGCAATTCCCGCCATATCAGACGAAATGCAGTGGAGCCTTATCGTAGCTCCTATGATTGTAGCCGCCATTGGCACGATACTCTCAATCATTGGCGTGTTCGCAGTGCGCACGCGTGAGGGAGCCAGCCAAAAGAATTTGCTGCGCGCATTGTTGCTCGGCACTGGCGGATCTTCGGCACTCATCCTTGTAGCCGTTGCCATCATGGCGGCTGTTGGTTGGCTCTCTTGGGGCATCTTCGGCTCTGTGATTGCGGGCTTGGCAGCAGGCGTAATCATTGGCCAAGGCACTGAATATTATACATCTGACGAATACAAGCCCACCAAGGGCATCGCAGGCCAGACTCAGCAGGGTTCGGCAACTACCATTATCGAGGGCATTGCCGTAGGTATGGAATCGACGTGGCTGCCTGTGGTAATCGTGGCCGCAGCTATCATTGCCGCCTTTGGTTTCGCAGGTGGATTTAGCAACTACGCCATGGGTGTCTATGGCATTGGTTTCGCGGCCGTAGGTATGCTCTCCACTCTTGGCGTAACTCTGGCGACGGACGCCTTCGGACCTATTGCAGACAATGCGGGCGGCAATGCCGAGATGAGCGGACTGCCCGCCGAGGTTCGTGAGCGCACCGACGCACTCGACGGACTCGGCAATACGACAGCCGCCACCGGCAAGGGTTTTGCCATTGGTTCGGCGGCTCTTACCGCCATGGCACTCTTGGCTGCTTATATTGAGGAGATTAAGATGTGGCTTGTGCGCATTGCAAACGACAGCGATGGCATAAAGCAGATTGGCGACACGGTATTCTACACAGCCAAGGCAGCACAGGTGCCGGACGGAGCTATATCGCTTGCCGATGCCACAATGAAGGACTTCGTCATGGCCTTCGACCTTTCGCTCTTCAACCCGATGTTGCTTGGTGGCCTCTTCATTGGCGCAATGATGGCATTCCTCTTCTGCGCGATGAGCATGAAGGCTGTAGGGCGCGCGGCTTCTAAGATGGTGGACGAGGTTCGCCGTCAGTTCCGCGAGATTGCGGGCATCATGGAGGGTACCGGCACCCCGGACTACGCACGTTGCGTAGAGATTTCTACAAAGGGCGCTCAGCATGAGATGATCTTGCCGTCGCTGCTGGCCATTATCGTGCCTGTGGCTGTTGGTTTGCTCTTTGGCGTGCCTGGTGTTATTGGTCTGCTTGGTGGCGGACTCACCGCAGGCTTCACTCTTGCGGTGATGCTCAACAATTCGGGCGGCGCATGGGACAATGCCAAGAAGTATATCGAGAAGGGTAACTATGGCGGCAAGGGCTCCGATTGCCATAAGGCGGCTGTCGTTGGCGACACTGTTGGCGATCCGTTCAAGGATACTTCTGGCCCGTCGCTCAACATCCTCATTAAGCTTATGAGCATGGTGTCCGTCGTCATGGCGGGACTTACTATTACTTGCGCAATACTTTAGCAGTTCACAGTGCTCAGTTCACAGTGCACAGTTTCTGCACTAGTTACTGCGTAATAGTCAATTTCATAAAAAGGCTTTCCGCCCTTGGCAAACTTTGTTGGTTTGCCGGGGGCGGAAGACTTTTTCAGTTCACAGTGCTCAGTGCACAGTGCACAGTTCTTAGCAGTTCACTGTTTATTGGGCACCCGTTTTGTTTCTGTGAGTTTATGATGTTGGGGCTCCGGTAATTGTCAATTGTCAATTGTTAATTGTCAATTGTCAGAAACCTTTCGATGATTTTTTGTCCCACGTCGCCGCTCTTCTCGGGGTGGAACTGGGTGGCGAAGAAATTGTCTTTGCGGAGGGCGTTGCTGTACTCCACCGTGTGGCGGCTCTTGGCAATGGTGTAATCGCAGACGGGGACGTAGTAGCTGTGGATGCAGTATACGTAGGCACCCTCTAAAGTTTGGGAGTCGAAGAGGGGCTCACGGACATCGTATATCTCGTTCCAGCCTAATTGTGGAACCTTGAGATTCTGCGGGTTGGGGTTGGGGATTGGAAATCGGAGCACGGGGACATCGAAAACGCCGAGGCAATCGACGTCGCCCTCCTCGGAGTGGCTGCAGAGGAGCTGCATGCCAACGCAGATGCCGAGGACGGGTTGGCGGAGGGAGAGTATGACCTTGTCGAGGCCCGACTGGCGGAGATATGCCATAGTGGTGCTCGCCTCGCCTTGCCCGGGGAATATTACTTTGCGGGCAGCACGTATTTGGTCGGGGTCGTCGGTGAGGACGTAGCGTGCGCCGATGCGATCGAGGGCGTTCATCACGGAACGTATGTTGCCGGCGTTGTATTTGATGATGGCTACGTCTATGTCGTTTGCGTTGTTGGTGTTCATTCGTGGGATGCCTTAGTGCTTCACGCAAATTTAAGGAATTATCCACAGATTACGCAGACTACCGAAGAATATGGGGAATGCGGTGAATGAGATACGGGGCCCGCAGCGGAATTTGGGCAAAAGGACAATCTACGTGTCCTTTTTGTCGTCGGCGAAAAAGGCAGCGACGGCGAGGACAGCGAGATTGGTGAGGATAAAAGTGAGGACGTAGGGGAGGAGTGTGAGAAAAAATACAGGTGGTGTCATAGTCGTAAGATATTTGAAGGGGTTGTCGTAAAAATCAGCAAGTTGTTTTTGTCTTGCTAATCTTTAACGAGTTCGGGCCTCAAATATTTTGTTGGAGACGGGCGAAATCACTTTCGGGACTGGAGGATGGTTTCCTATGACTAAACGAAGAAAGCCCAGACGGGTGGTCTGGGCTTTCCTTACTTATTGAAGATGATTCTTCGCTTTGCAAAGATGGAGGGACTGCAAATTAGTCTTTCGCAAATGAATATTAGCTCGGGACTTGTTCACGTCTCCATGGCAGAGAAGCCATACGCCAATAGTCACTTCATTCGCTCGACTTCCGCCTTGGCAAGTGTCATATATACACTATCCTCTGGGAGTTTGAAAGGGGCTTTCTTCAAAAAATCCGCTACAACTTTGTCTAAAGTCAATAGATGTAAGGAAAAACCTCTAAAGAAATCATCTTCCTGCACATCGAGTGCGAAAACATGACGGAAATAAACACTCACACCTTCAGCATCAGTTGTCAAATGTAGCTTTGTTTGTAAACTTGTTGTATTTAACTCATTTACTTCGCGCAACAAACCGAGGAAAGACGTAGCTTCGCCAGTAGAATCAGGTTCGAAACAAGATAATAGGAGATCTAAGCGATATTCGACTAAGACTTCTCCAGAATTCATAAGATGGGCCACATATGCATTGTCAAAAAATAAGAAAAACATAGCTCCTTCCTGATCCTCTTTCAAGCCTAACCCGTTTTCCTTCAAGTCATCGCGCGTGAGCCCCACCGGGTTACACCCGCGAGACTTCAAGACATCGAATAATTTTTCATAATTATTACCATTGGGTATACTATTCCGATTTTCATCCATAATGGCTATAGATTTTATTTAGATTCTGAATTTAGTTGATTCTGCACCTCATTAAGAAAGTTAGCTACGGGGTTCAT
>CAVILU010000031.1:0-16656 GCA_963643535.1 bacterium
GGTTATACACGTACTCCGTCTTATCGACGTAGACATAACCGTCGGTTATGATTTGGTCGAAAGATTGTATGCCTATGGGAAACTTCATGCCAGTTAACAGTTAGCAGTTAACAGTTTTGGAACCATTGCCAGTTTATAGAGTACGGTCTACAAGGGTATGGTTCACAGTACAAAGATAATACTTTTCGTCAGTTAGCAGTTAACTAAGGCCCCCTCTGATGAAGCCACTACTGGCCCGTTAAAGTGCAGGAGATGGTTCTTGATATAAAACAAGAAAACAAAACAGTCAATACAACAGGTGCCAAAACAAGAAATCCCCCCCATGCGGCAACTCCCCACTAACTGTGAACTGTGAACTGTGCACTGAGAACTGAAAAGAGCCCCGACAGTCGCACGCACAAACAGAGAAACGCGCAGACCGCCAGGGCTCAGGGAAAGAACGGAACAGTATTTTTAGCTATTCAGCTTTGGGGGCGTAGTCGAAACTGTCGAATACTCCACGCGCCTTGCCTCCCTTCTTTTGGGTCTGAGCATAGAGGGAAACGAAGGCGCCAGTGAAGCCGCCGCCAGCCTCGGAACTTATGAAACGGGTGTTCATCTGGCCGAGAGTCTCGAACTTCTTGCCGTCGGGTGAGAAGCTGAAAGTATAGAGTTCGGGGGTGCCCTCGATGCGGAGTGAGACGCTCTTGCCGCTCACCTCAACCTCCTTCTCGACATGGCGGAGCTCGCCGAGGCGGTAGCGCAGGCGTACGAATACCTTGCCGTTGGAATGGCGGACTAGGGAGATGTCGTAGTGGGTGAAACACTTCATATATAGCGACATGCCGGCTTCGTCACCTTCGTTTTTGCCTTCGAGGGAGACGACCGTGGTTGCCACGAAATTCTTGTGTTGCTGGCGACGACCGACCCACGTGGGTGTGCCATCGGCATCGATAGACTCTGTGGATGCGACGAGAGTTAGTTGACCATTGCGGAGGATATAATCAGCCGCTTTGCGGTTGCGGAGATAGTTCCATTCGTAGCCGAGGGGCTCGTCGAAAGAAGTGTGGGTCTGGGTGTCATCCGCGTCAAATGCGACCTGCGGGAGAGTCGGCACACTCATATTCTCTGATACATAGCCGCATCCGTTGACCATAGGCCAACCATTAGCCGGCCAGGAGACGGGGGCGAGGAATGTCTCGCGACCCATGACATGGTTGTTGCCCGAGACGGGGCGGAAGCCAAGGAAGACTGCCCACCACGAGCCGTCGTGTGCTTGGACGAGGTCGGCGTGGCCAGTTCCCTGGATTGTTGCCCCCTCTGTCTCGCGGCGGAAATGCGTGAGGATGGGGTTCGAGGGACTTGAAGTGTAGGGACCCGAAATGTTGCGGCTTCGGGCAATACTCTCGAAATGACCATATTCCGTGCCGCCCTCGGCAATCATGAGATAGTAGAAACCATCTTTCTTATAGACGTGCGGTGCCTCGGGATAGCGGCCTCCGATGCCCTCCCAAATTAGCTTCGACTCGGTCTTCTGCTCACCCGAGAAAGGGTCAATCTCGCAGAGCCATATGCCGTCGTTGGGGTTGGAGACCATATAGCACTTGCCGTCCTCGTCCCAAAAAAGCGACGGATCGATTCCCTCCTGCTTGAGCCAAACGGGCTCGGACCACTCGCCACGGATGTCCTTGGTGTGCACAATGAAATTGCCGCCACCGGCCACGTTGGTTGTGATCATGAAGAAAGTGCCGTCGTGGTAACGAATCGTAGGCGCGTAGATGCCGCACCAAGTACCGGACTTTGCCAGCGGCAACTGACTGTCGCGGGTCAGGACGTGACCTATTTGTTCCCAGTGGACAAGGTCGCGGCTATGGAAGAGTGGCACGCCGGGTGAGAACTCGAAACTGCTCGTCACGAGATAGTAGTCGGAATCGGCGCGGCAGACACTGGGATCGGGATGGAAGCCTGGGATGACGGGGTTTGTGTAACCAAAATCCTGGGCATAGGCAGAGGGCTGCACTGTGGCTAGAGCCATGGCCAGAGCCGCTGCAAGGTAAGTGGGTCTCATTATTGTTAAAATGAATTTATAGAGCGTTAGTTGAAATCGTTTTAAATCAGCACCAAAGCGTAGTCCTTTTTAATGTGCAAAAGCAAATTTAATATACTTTTGCAATGAGGGGTCCGCCATTGACAAAGTCAAAACTTTTGAGGACCTAAATGGAAACAAACGGACCCTCAGCATCGGCCCATCATACACGATGCGACACTTTGAGAAACTCAGAAAAACGAGATTAAAAACACACTTAAGACTGGCCCAACGGCCCTGTATGCCAATGACCGTAAAAATTTTCGGCGCGATAGTAGCCGCATTCTCAGCCTATGCGACGACATCGCAAGCCCAAGGATTCAGCCTTGCTAGCGAATATGCCAAGCAAGTAAAACGCAACCCCAGCATTGCGCCCTACATGCCCGACGTGCGTGGCGTGAGCGTGTCATTCGGCGTGGAGTATACACGCATAGGGAGCGAGCGAAAGTTATTTATGGACATATACTCACCCGCGGAGCGGAGTGGGAAGAAAATGACGCCCGTAGTCTTCGTCCACGGCGGAGGATGGAATACAGGGGACAGGAAGCTGGACATGCCAATGGCCATGCGCCTGGCCGAGGCCGGGATGTGCGCTTTCTGCGTTGAGTACCGGAAATCCGGCGAGGCGCAATATCCTGCGGCGCTTGTGGACATAAATACCGCATTGTCTTGGATTGAGGCGCATGCGGATTCTCTTGGCGTCGATATGAACAAGCTGACAGTTATCGGGGCCTCGGCAGGAGGTCAGATGGCGGCCTTGCTGGGAGCGTCGAACGGGACTACGGCGCGATTTTTGCCCACTTTGGGCTTTGTGCCACCACGGATCAACTTAGTGGTGGACATAGACGGCGTATTGGCATTCATACACCCCGACTCATCGGAGGGGCAGGACAAGCCGGGCAAGGTAAGTTGCGCCACTCAGTGGCTTGGCAAGCCTATGGCACAGGACAGCGCATTGTGGTGGGACGCATCGGCGGTGACGCACGTGGGAGCATGGTCGGCTCGGCGATTTGTCTTTATCAACAGCAGTCAGAAGCGTTTTAGTGCCGGACAGGCAGACATGATAGAACTCCTGCGCAAATATGGCAAGCAGACCGCAGAACACAAAACAGAGGATACGCCACATACATTTTGGCTGTTCGAGCCATGGGCCGAGGATGTGGCAAAACTGATAATCAGCGAGATAGAAAAAACTTTCTAAAAAAGGGAGTTTACGCCTTGCGGATTAAGGCAAAGGTAGTAAATTTGCACTCGGAAACGCCGATATGGCTCAGTTGGTAGAGCAACGCATTCGTAATGCGTGGGTCCTCAGTTCGAGTCTGAGTATCGGCTCTGAGGAATTAGCGCCTTGCTTCGCGAATTGTGAAGCAAGGCGCTTTTTTAGTTAATAGTTGTCGGGGGGGGTGCCGTGGCTCTCACCAAGTAACAGTCAATTGTCCATTTCACCTTGTTTGCCATGCGCTTTGCCTTTCGCAATGCGAACGTAGTGATTATTTGTCGGTTGGGGGGGCATTTGCCTCCGTGGACACAAGTGGATCCGGCAGTCTGTCAGTGGCATCTTGGGCCTTGACCTTGCTTTGCTAGTGACTGATGATTATGAAATGCTGAGGGATCTTGGGTTGAAGTTGCCGCGCGTAGTGCTATGAGAAATTAACTCTCCACGGCCTCCAAAACCTCGCACTTCCACCCCCTAAACACAGCCACAGCTGCCACAAGCACCCACTCCCGGGCCTCAGCCTCTTCCCTAAGCCGTTTGTCCGCCACATACCGCGTGACCTGTGCCCGAGCCTCTTTCCGCACACTCTCGACCTCGTCATCTGTAGCCGTGGGCTTGAGGTATTTGAGTTCGAGAACGAGTGCGTTGCGGTAGTCGGGGTTGATGGGGTAGAGGTATATGTCGGAATATCCGTGGCCCATCTCGGCCTCCGTGTGGATCACGTAACCATTGCCATTGTAAAGGTGTGCCAGCATGAAGCCCTTTACGAAACTCTCACCCTTCGGCCCGAAGTCCCGTACGCTGTCATTGTCTTGCATAGCCGAGGCGATATATGATATCATGGGCTCCCATTGGCCAAAGTATGACCAGTTGGTCCACAAGTCGTCCATGGTGTCATTGTCCGTCCGCCACTGAAGGGTGTTCCTATAAGCCTCCGTCAAATACTTTGCGTATTGTTGGCGCATGGCCTCGTTGGCCACGACGAGCGCGACGATGGAGCGTCCGCCGACATTCTCAGGGGGCACCTTGCCGTAGGTGAGCAGGCCAAGGTAGAACAGCAGGCTCACGAGGTTCTTTTCGTCTGTGAGCTCTCGTATCTGGAACTGGGTGTTGAGCGTCGAGAGCGTGTACCCGTCATTGATGATGGACTGCATCCTCTTGCTCTTGTTCCCAAACCTCGTCTCGTAGCGTACCATCATCCGGATTTTGTTGAAATCTTGCTTGATGTTGTCGTCCAGCATGACTTGGGGGGCTATCCCATTCCTGTCTACAAACTTGTCGATGAAGTAGAGTGTCATGTCCGAGTTGAAAACATGTTCTCCTTCTTTTGCCGCATCAGTGCTGAAGCAATAGTTGTCGTAGTACGACTTCATCAGCGGCAACTGCGCTTCCGCTTCTTTTGGGGATATGGCATCGGCTTCTGCGTAGTACATCAGCATGTTGCGCACTTCGGTCTCCGTGAAGCCGACCATTGCGTTAAACCGTCGAGTCGTAGACAGGTTTGCCGCTATGTTAAATCCGCTCGTGACGTCGCTAAGGCAGAGGGGCGACACGCCGGTGAGGAAAATGCGGTCTATGGCTCCGGTGCCGGTTGTAGCGCTCTTGAGCACATTGTAGAAGAATCGCACAAATCCGTCGGCGTGGAGCAGTTTTGAGTAGCTCGACTCGTCAACTGTCATCAGCGTGTTGGCAAAGTTGTCGTACTCGTCTATTACGACGTACATCTTGTAGTCAGTTCGGCCGACTAACGACGTCAACTTGGCTAAGGCTTCAGCGCAGTTGAGTCCGCTCTCTATCACTTCCTTGTGCGTCTCTGCCGGTAACTTGTCCGAGTACTTGAATACGAAATCGTCTATGTTTCGAAGTGCGGTCTTATTGAACGATTCTTGCACTTTGGCCGGCGCACTGTCTACAGGCGAGAAGTCAAATGGCAGAATGAGATATGTGTTATGTCGTGGTGTCGGCTCTTTTCCTATCTCAAGGTCTCCGAAAAGCGCGTCAAACTTGTCCGCAAAATTGATGTCGTAATAAGTCTTGAGCATATCGGCAAACAGACTCTTGCCAAAACGACGAGGGCGGAGGAAGAGGACATAATTATATTCTTCAAGACTGCGTAAGTACCCGGTCTTGTCCACATAATAATAGTTTTCGAGTCGTACTTTCTCGAATTTTGAAACTCCGTAGGGGATTAGTTTCCTATTGTTTGCCATATGCTTTGCCTTTCGCTATGCGAATATAGTGATAAAAATATCACCATTCAATCGCCTTCCGCCCAGTCCGCACAAGATACTCATTAGCCCTGACAAAATGCCCGCACCCGAAGAACCCGCGGTACGCCGACAGTGGCGACGGGTGCGCCGACATCAATACCAGATGCCGGCTCTGGTCTATCATCTCCGCTTTGTGGCAAGCATAAGATCCCCAAAGTAGGAATACAACACCATTCAGCCGCTCCGAAATCAATCGTATAACGCTGTCCGTGAAGCGTTCCCACCCATGTCCCTGGTGCGATCCCGCCTGGTGCGCACGTACGGTCAACGTGGCGTTGAGCAAAAGCACTCCCTGCTGCGCCCAAGCCGTGAGGTCGCCATTGCAATGCACGGGCGGCCGCCCCGTCTCCTGAGCTATCTCTTTGTATATATTCTGCAGCGAGGCCGGAATCTTTATCCCCTCAGGCACGGAAAAGGACAGTCCCATGGCCTGCCCCTCGCCATGGTAAGGGTCCTGGCCTATGATTACCACCTTTACATCCTCAAGCCTGCACTTGTCGAAGGCGTTGAATATCAAACCCGAGGGCGGGAATATCGTCTGCGTCTGATACTCTTGCCTTACGAAGTCCGTCAACTGCTTGAAGTAGTCTGAGTCAAACTCACTCTGCAACAGCTGTTTCCACCCGTCGGATATTCTTACTTCCATCGCTCTGTCTTTTTAGTTTGGTGATATTCTGGTCTCGGTTACTTGGGCTCGATGGTTGTCTGTATGCTGTCGGTCGGTACCGTGATGCCGGTGGCGATTGTGTCGGCCGTTACGACTGTCGTGTCGCCTGCCGCTGCCGCACGTCGTGCCATCTCGGCTTCGCGTAGGCTCTCCTCGGTGTCGCTATCCTCTTGTATTGCAATGGCAAAGCGTGAGTTGGCGTTGTCGAGCCCCTTCATTCTTCTTATTTGTTCCGGGAGTGGCTGCCCCGCAAGGATATAGCCGTTGCGTAGTACCGACATTCGCATCAGAAGTGACAATGTGTCGTTCTTTGCCATCGATTCGGCATCAACCAACTTCTTGAGCTTGGCCGTCGTGATGTCTACGTCGAAATCCTCTGGTGTGCCTTTGATGGTCACGCCGGCCTTGAAGGGCAGTGGGCTCTTGAGGATCGAGATGTGGTAGTTCATGTTCATGTCGAGGTCCTGATGTCCTGCGCATGCCATGCGGTATCGGTCGATATTCACGACAAAGGGCAATACCTGTACTTTACCAGAGTCGAGAAGCACATTCATCGAGAGCGTGTCTATCACGTTGCGGTCTTTGTTCTTGAACATCAGTTTCTTGCCTATCTTGCGGAAACTGTCGTTGTCCATCAGCGTCAACTGCTGTCCGCCAAGATGTATAGATGCGCGCGCTGTGGCAGGCACTACGTTCATTGCGCTGTCCAATTCAAGCTCGGCCGCCATGTAGCAGTCCAGCTTGCCTTGAACTGGCTTGAGGGCTGGTATGATGGAGTCGAGTCCCAATGCCGAGGAGAGGAAACCAATGTCCGTGCGCTCCCAGCGGCTGAAGACGTTGGCTCGGGCTTTCCCTGTCGCTGGCCATGCCTTGTATGAGAGTATGGATATGGATTTGGCATCTCCGATATTGAAGGTCAAATTGACAAGGGCTGCCCCCTCTTTCGTCTGTGCCTTGGAAGTTACATTGCTTAGGTTGAGCGTGTTCCACTTGATGGCCTTGGCGTTGGCCGAGACGCTCAGCTTGATGTGGCGCGGCACGAGTATCATTGCCGAGTGGCGCATCATAGGGTCCGCTCCCTTTAGCGTGTCCGCTGCTGCTTCTATGGTTGTGGTGGTGGTGTCTATCCCGATCGAAGTGCTGGCCTCGGCTATCAGGCTGCTATCCGCTTTCTCGGTTATGATGCTGGCCATTATCTCGTTGCAGTCTATGGTGTCGGCATCCACATTCAGGTTGAGTGTGACCTGCTGACGTTGCCTGAGCGAGGTGATGAAGTTATTCACGTAGCCCGAGGCGTGCAGTGTGTTCACGCCCGTGGCCACTGTTACGTGGTTTACGTTGACGGAGTCTCCGTCCATTGTGAGCTTGAAGTTGCTCGTCTTGATGGGCTTCTGGTAGAATGTCGGGAGTGCCGAGAGTGCGGCGTACTCAAAGGTTCCACTGGTGTGCCATGCTGTGTCGCGCTCCACTCTCTGATGGGCCATGACGTGGAGGTCATGACTGAAGAGCCTGTTACCAAAGACTCCCGCGAAGACGGTGTCTATCTTGAGGTCATGGTTGATTACCGGATGGCGCGGGTTGCCTTCCTCAGGGTCTATGCGGTCGTCGGTCTGAATGTTTTTAGCGAATACGGCTATGGTGTCACTCCTGAAGAAGAGACGGTCTATGCTGACCTTGCCTCTGAGGGGGACTACGCTCGTAGTGTCCTGTGCAAAAGCCGATTCTGCCTCAAAACCGCCATCTTTCGCATGAATTTTTATGCTGCCGGCTGTGATGTCGAGTTTGTTGAGTTTGCTGCTGAGCTTTATTATCTGGTCGGTCTTCATTTTGAGGTCGGCATTGATGTCGATGTCGAAGTCCGAGGCCTCGTTGGTTATGCAAACATCTTGCGCTTTTATTGTGCCGTCGAGTTTGGCGTTGCCATAGTTGCGTCGCTGGATGTCGTCTATCGAGAAGTGTGTAGTGACGTCAGCATCCACTATTCCGCTCATCTGCGTGTTGTCGAAGGGGATCACGCGCAGCAGGTTGTCGAAGTTGATGTGTGCCTTTACTTGGCAGTCCATCATGGCGTCGGTCAGTAACTGCGTGACTTTCACTATGGCCGATACCTCACTCTCGCCTCCCTTGAAGTGGAAGATGTCGAGGTTGACATACGACGAGTCGGGGCGCTCTTGGTCTATGAGCATATTGAATTTGGCCGTGATGTCCTCAATGTCGTCCGGCATTCCTTTATATTGCGCATGTATATTGTCGAGGTGCGCATCGCCCTTTATCAGCGGTATCTCTGTATCTGAAATGCGGCCTACAATGCTGCCTTTCAGTCCGATAGCGCCGTCCTTGATGTCGACTGGCGTGCTGACTACGCTCTCGGGGATTGCGGCAAAGAGTTTCTCCGCTTTGGGCGTGTCGAGCTCATATTTTACGTCCATAGTGGCTCCCGAGCTGCCTGGCATTACCCATCCGTCGAGGTTTATGTCTGCCGATGCCACGCGCATGCACAATTCATTGAGCAGGAACTTATTCTGCTCCGTGTCGTATGTCAGTTCGCCCTCCAATCCCAACGGCATGCGGCGTATATACCTATTGTCCTTGATGCCAAAGTTTGTGCGCAATATGTCGAGGTCGAGCTTGGCATTGAACTTGTCGAGGCCCATGTCGCCGTCCGCCTTCAGGTTGAGTGTGTCGAGGAACACGCCCATTTGGTCCGGACGACTGAAGTAGCCTATCCGTCCGTCGGTTATGTGGATATGATGGACTGTCACCGAGGTGCTCGAACTCGTTGTGTCCGTCTCTTCTGATGGGCGCACGATGTCCCAACTGTTGCGCCCTAGTTTATCTGTGTGCAGGTGCACGCGCGGTCCGTCGAGTTTTATGAGTCCAATGGCTATGTTGTCACTATCCGAAAGGAGGTACTCTACAAGGTTGAGGCCTACAATGACGCGGTCCACCCGAGCCAAAGTGTCTACTCTCAAGCGCAGACTGTCGGCGATTACAGTGCTGTCTGTCAATGCCCTAGGACCGCCGTGGAATGCGTTGGTGACAATCGTGACGCTATCCAACCTCACGCCCACATACGGGAATGAGTTGAAAAACGAGCCGCTCGCTTCGCCAATTTCAACCTCGGCATCCAAATACTCATGCGCGTAGCCCTTGATTATGGGCATAAGGCGGTCGTTAGTCAGTACGCAGTTGACCACTATCACGATGGCCAGAAACAGAAAAGCCATCACTCCAGCCACGCTGAGTGCAACTTTCTTGATGATATTGCGAGTGCTCTCTTTCATCTTGTGTGTCTATATACTTTATAAATCACTACCCATATTAACTTTCGGGCGTCCGATTTATTGTCTATTTTTCGCTGTAAATTTCGTTTAGCCAATTAGATATCTTGCCCCTTATGATGGCGGCCTTGCTCTCCTGGTAGTGGTTGACTATTATGCAGAAGGCAATCTCGTGACCTTTCTTTGTGGTCAGTACACCTACGTATGACTGTACGCCGGTCATGCTCCCGCTCTTGGCTCTTGCATGTCCCGCAATGGCTGTGCCTGCGCCAAGCAAACGCGCCGTGCCGGTCTGACCTACGATTGGCAGACTCTCCTCAAAGGCTTTCCACTCTTTCCCTTTGCGAAGACTCGCCAGTGCCTCTACCATCGTGCGAGCTGATACACAGCCGAGCGGCGCAAGCCCCGACCCGTCGAATATCTGCATCTTCAGCCCACAACGCTCTCGCCAAAAACTCATTACGGCCTCTGCCGCGTCGTCCCACGTTATTGCTCCTTCCGCCTTTTTACCCAACGCCAAGTTGAATGCCAATGCGTCGGCAAAGAGGTTTACGCTGTCGTAGTTCGTCTGAGTTATTATTTCGGCTATCGTCGGCGACTCTATCGTCATCAGCTCTTCGCCTTGCTGCGCGACGCCCACATGTGTCGAGCCTACGATTATTCCGTTCTGCCTTAGCAATGTAGCGAGGGTTTCGGCATATAGCTTCTCGGGATGCGGTATGGCGGCCCTGACGGTGAATTTTTTTCTTCCGCGGGGGATGCTGCCCGTGGCGTACCACGAGCCTTCGCCGCCGCCCCAGTAGACGTAGCATTCGTCGGCTTGAGAACTGTGGGTTCGTACGTCTGTGCGCGGCATTTGGTTGCCAATTTTCGGACTCATGGAGTCGAGTGTGCACAGTGCGCCTACTTCATTCGGCGAACTAAAGTTGAGGTGGGTGATGTTGTCGGATATGTTCACCATTGCCGGGTTCGAGCCATAGTAGTTGCCTATGTCCTCCCACAGCCGCTTGGGACTTGTGAGGTCTATCGGCATACGTGAATTATCCACTACGATGTCCGCCAAACTTGTTATCCCTTTGGTCTTTAGCTTCTCAGCCATCCGCTTGGCCTCGGCGTTCAATTGGTACTTCCCGAAGTATTTGGAGTTTGTGGTGGGGTCGAACTCGCCTCTTACGCTCAGTGTCCAGCCTGCGCTGTCGTTTTGCGCTACTTCAATGTGTGTCTTCAGTCGCGCCGTAGCTCCCTTGGTATATAATGCCGCGCCGGTTGTCAGCACTTTTGTTATAGATGCCGGTGTAAGCCACAGACTCTCATTATATTTCCAAATGGCATTGCCAGTGGCGAGGTCCATTGCGTAGGCTCCCACGGTGGCAGCTCCTTCGGCTGTGCTTATTGGGGCGCGGTTTTCGGCTACTTTTGTCTCAGTCGCAGCCTTCGCTACTGCTTGCGCTGCGCATGGCTGGGGTGCCCCTGCCGCTATTACTGCTGCGGCCAATGCTATGTGCGCCAGGCGGATACTATGTTTGGTGCTACGTTGTGCGCATTGTGCGCTGCGTTGCGTGCTATGGAATTCCATTGAGTCGTTCGTTCGTGTGACTACAGCTTGCCCGGCTTCGTTATTGGCTCTTCGGGGTAGGTTGGTTGTTTGGTGTCTTTAGTGAGCGGTGGAGTGGAGTGGCTCCGTCGCTTTTAGTTCATTTGCTTGTCGAGGGCGTTCTTCTCCTTTATTCGGGTCATGAAGTAAGAGAACATGTTTTCGGCTCTTTGCTTCTCTATTTTGAGCGCATCGGCGTGTTTAGCATCGGCACTTTCTATTGCGTCTAGTGCTTTCGATGCCCACATTGAGCCTTCCACGGGGGTGTCCTCCCTTTCGTATGCGAGGGCGAGGTTGATGGCTGCGCGTACCTTGTCCGCTACCTTGCTGTCGGAGTCATATACTCTGTACCACAAGTTCTTAGCCTCTTCCCATTCGCCTTGACCTACCCATGATGCCGCGGCTGCCATATCCTTATTGTTCGTGACGTAGATGCTGCGGTACACTCGTTGCCACGTTGGCAGAAGTGCGTCGGCGTATTGATCCCCAACGTGGTTGCCCATCAGCTGGTAGCGTGTCGAGATCGACGGAAATCCGTTGACAACATCTATGGTTGTTGATCCGCAAGACTCGAATATGAGGGTGTCGGTGCGCGGCGTGAGCTCAATCTTGTTATATGGGCTGGTTATGAGGGAGATGCGAGACTTATTTTCCGTCACCATGTCTATGCAGCCCTCAATCTCATTATCATCAGTCAACCTGTCGCCTGCCGTACGGAGCACCGATTTGCATTCGTAGTTGTCGACGGCCAAGATGGCTGTGCTTGGATGCCCCTGTAGCAGGCTGTCTATGCGCTCTTTGGTAAGTGGATACAGTCGGCGCTCGATGTAGCGAAGGCTCATGTAACCACTGTTTCTGAAGTCCACTTTCATCGTGCGCATGATGTGGGATATGGCAACACGCGCATAATTCTCTTGGTTCACTTGTATATGGAGGTTGTTCGGCGGAAACGTGGAGTCCGTGCACTCGGCTTTCTTTACATTATCCACCATGACAATGGTGTCCGTCCACGCCGGCAACGTGTAGTCGGCAGGCCGCAGGACGTCGAACCCTACGGTCTTATAGCTTACCGTGGCGCAACCGCTCAGCAAGAGTGCCGCAGCCGCCATCCATATCATCTTAACTCTCATCGTGTTCTCGCTTTTAAAGCCTCTGAGATATCTTCTTCACCGTGATGTCTTTCCACGTGCGGAAGTCGCCCGCTATGATATGCTCACGCGCCTGGCGTACAAGCTCAAGATAGAAGGCGATATTATGCTCCGAGGCGATAAGAGCACCAAGCATCTCGCCAGCCACAAAAAGGTGACGGACATATGCGCGGCTATACTCATGGTCCACAAACGACGTTCCAAACGGGTCGAGCTCGCTGAAGTCCGTCTCCCACTTCTTGTTGCGCAAGTTGATGACTCCCTCGCTGGTGAATATCATGCCATTACGCCCGTTTCGCGTGGGCATTACGCAGTCGAACATATCCACGCCAAGCGCGATATTCTCAAGTATATTGACGGGCGTGCCCACTCCCATAAGGTAACGAGGACGGTCCGCCGGCAAGATGCCATTTACGAGCTCCACCATCTCATACATGGTCTCCGTAGGCTCGCCCACGGCAAGTCCGCCAATGGCATTGCCTTCGCGCTGAAGCTCTGCCACCTCATGCGCGGCGCGTGTGCGGAGGTCGCGGTGAGCTGCTCCCTGGACTATGGGGAAGAAGGTTTGACTATGGCCATACAGAGGCTCCGTCTCGTCGAAATGCTTTACGCCGCGACGCAACCAAGCCATGGTCATGTCCAGCGATTTCTTGGCGTAGTTATGGTCGCTCTCGCCAGGGGGGCATTCGTCCAGTGCCATCATGATGTCCGAACCAATGATGCGCTGCGTGTCCACGACATTCTCTGGCGTGAAGAGGTGCTTAGATCCGTCGATATGCGAACGGAAGGTTACGCCCTCCTCCGTGAATTTGCGGTTCGCGCTGAGCGAGAATACCTGGAATCCGCCACTGTCCGTAAGGATGGGTTTCTTCCATCCGTTGAACTTATGCAGTCCGCCTGCCGCCTTGAGCACTTCGCGCCCGGGACGCAGGTAGAGGTGGTACGTGTTGCCGAGGATTATCTGTGCCTTGGCATCGTCTGCCACGTCGCGGAAATGCAGTCCCTTGACCGAGCCGACTGTGCCTACGGGCATGAAAATCGGGGTCAGTATCTCACCGTGGTCGGTGGTTATCTTGCCCGCGCGAGCCATGCTCTGCGGGTCGGTATGTTGTAGCTCGAATTTCATCGTCTCTCTTTTAGTTGTTGTTGTCTTTTGTCTCTGTCTTGGCCTCTTTGCGGGCCACGTTGTGCACGCCTTTCACCTTCTTTATTGTCTCAATAAGTTGGTTGAGGTCGTCCGCACTATATATATATAGGCGTATGTTGCCTACGAATATGCCGTCGTGCCCCTCGAAGCTTACGGAGCGCATCTTGACGTGGAGCTCGCTCGCTATGATGCGTGTTATCTCTGCCACGATGCCTTGCCTGTCGATGCCTGATATCTCTACCTCGGCAAGATACGATAGCACCTTGTGGCTCTCCCATTGCGCCGAGACTATCCTGTCGCCATGCGCGCTCATGAGTTTTAATGCCTCGTGGCATGTGCGCGAGTGGAGCGTCATCGTGCCGTCCTCTTCCACGTAGGCCACTATGTCGTCGCCCGGTATGGGACTGCAGCAGGGGGCTATGTTGTAGCGTTGGGTCTCGTCGTCCGTCAGGACCACGTTGCGGCCGCTGGGCATGACTACGTCGTTGTCCGAGTCTACTGGCAGTTTTACTCCGTCGTCTGTTTTCTTGCTCTTGCCGCCGAAACTCAAGTGCCAGAATTTTATCCATTTGCTGGTGCTGCTCTGGCGCAACGCCTTCTCTAGCCCTTCGACGCTCGTGGCTCCACTGCCTATGCTGTAGAAGAGGTCCTCCTTGTTGTCGAAGTGATAGTGAGTCAGCATCTTCTGTATGATGCGGGCGTTCATCGAGAGGCGTACCTTGCTCAGCTCGCTTCTGACCATCTGCTCTCCCTTCTCTATCGACTGCCGGCGGTACTCCTTGAAGGCCTCGCGGATGCATGTCTTGGCCTTGGCCGTGGTGCAGAAGTTTATCCAGTCGTATTTGGGCTTCTGGTTGTCGCTCGTTATTATCTCCACCTGGTCGCCGCTCTTGAGCACGTAGCTCAGTGGCTCAAGCTTATAGTTCACTTTGGCCCCAATGCAGTGGAAACCAATCTTGGAGTGGAGCGCGAAGGCAAAGTCGAGTGCCGTGGAGCCTATCGGCATTGTGCGCATGTCGCCTTGCGGGGTGAAGATCATCAACTCTTGCGAGAAGAGGTTGAGCTTGAAGGCGTCCATAAATTCCATGGAGTTCTGCGATGCCGAGTCCAGCATCTTCTTCAATCCCTCAAGCCATGCGTCTATCTCACTGTCGCCCTTCTCGCCCTTATATTTCCAGTGGGCGGCAAGTCCGCGCTCAGCCACCTCGTCCATGCGTTTCGAGCGTATCTGGACTTCGACCCAACGCCCTTCGGGACTCATCACCGTGGTGTGAAGTGCCTCATATCCATTGCTTTTGGGCGTGGACACCCAGTCGCGCAATCGGTCGGGATTGGGTCGGAAGAGGTCGGTCAGCATGCTGTATATGTCCCAGCACTGAGTCTTTTCCTGCATTCCCTCGCTCGGCTCGAACACCACTCGCGAGGCTATAATGTCGTATATCTCCTCAAACTGTACGCCTTTGTTCTGCATCTTGCGCCAGATGGAGTATATCGATTTGGTCCTTGCCTTTATCTCATACTTATATCCGCGGGCATCGAGCTTCTTCCTGAGTGGCACCATGACGCTGTCTATCACCACCTGGAAGTCGCGCTTGAATATCTGCAGCCTGTCGTAAATCTCTTGGTAGGCTTTGGGCTGCTCGTTCTTCAGGCTTAAGTCCTCAAGCTCCGTCTTGATGGCGTAGAGGCCAAGGCGGTTGGCCACGGGGGCGTAGATATAGAGTGTCTCGGCCGAGATGCGGAATTTCTTGTGGTCCGGCATGGCATCGAGGGTGCGCATGTTGTGCAGTCTGTCGGCCAACTTGACCAATATAATGCGCACGTCCTCTATCATGCTTACGAGCAACTTGCGGAAGTTCTCCACTTGCAGGCTCTCGTGCTGGTCCACCACGACGTCGAGTTTCGTGAGCCCGTCCACAATCCGCGCCACGCTCGGGTTGAACATCTGTTCGAGGTCGTGGAGCGTGAGCTCGGTGTCCTCCACCACGTCATGCAGCAGTGCCGCGGCTATACTTGTGGCGTCGAGACCAATCTCCTCGGCCACAATCCGCGCAACGGCCACGGGGTGGAATATATACAGCTCGCCCGAGCGTCGCCTGGTGCCGCGGTGGGCATCGTTGGCGAGCTCGAACGCTTTGCGAATCATCTGTGCGTCCTCTTCGCTCTTGTGGCACGCCGCATTGTTCGCTATGATGTCTTGCACCATCTGGCGCGCCTGCTCTTCGTCCTGCGAAGTCGTGTTCGTCTCTTCGCTCATCTCTTGTCGCTTATGCTTCTCCCTGTTCCTTTGTAATCATTTGTACCTCACCATTCTGGTGGTGCCGAGTGGAGTGGGGACGCCCTACCTCATGAGCGTGACCGAGCCCTTGCGGCGGAACGATATGCCTTTCTCGTATCCCTCGGCCGTGGCTATGAAGTAATACGTGCCGGCTGCGGCTTTCTTGCTGTTCTCCGTGCCGTCCCATCCCTCAGACGGGTCGGTGGTTTTGAAGACGCGTTTGCCCCATCGGTTATATATCGTCAGCTCGTAGCTCTTGAGTGAGCGGAACGAGGGGAGGAAGAGGTCGTTCACTCCGTCTCCGTTGGGCGTGAACGCATTCGGGAATTCCAATGCCGCGTCGCTTACGGTTATTGTCTGACTCGAGTCGGTGCTCGCGCAGCCGGTCTCCTCGTTAGTTATGGTAAGGGCTATGGTGAATGTGCCCGGGAGTTGGAATTGGTATACGGCTTCCTGGTCATAGAGGCGGGCTATGTCGCCAATCTTCCATTCACAGACGGTATAAATACCTTTGCTGTTGTTGGTTAGTGCGACCTCCGCTGGAGACGATATGGCATCGCCAGTGGCTGTGGCCTCGTTCACTACGTCCTCTTTGCGGTTCGTTATCGTGTATGATGCGAGGACTGCTTTTGCCGTTACGCTGTCTGTGAATGCTACTTCGTTAAATGCCTGGTTGATGGCGCGCACCGTCAGTCGAGTCTCGCCATAGATGGCGTCGAGGTCCGTTTGCCCATATTTTGTCGTGGCCACCACGCTGTCGCCTGCCTCCCATTGGTAGGTTATTGTCTGTGCCAACGTGTGGCCGCCAAATGTGATGTCGGGGGCTACTGTCGTCGCCGTCACGCCTACAGCAAAGCAATCTACCGTGTCAACGACAAAGCTGACTGACTCGGGCGCAGGACTTAGCCACCATGCTTTGGTCTCCTGCCCGTCGGCCGTGCGGAGGGTGTAGAGTCCCTCGTTGGATATCGTTATCTCGTCGCTCTTGGC